>JBMFLZ010000010.1:0-43780 GCA_049970935.1 Sulfolobales archaeon
TGGGGTATTTATTGGTATTACATGATATTAAAGGATCTTTTATATTAGATTAGTAAATTTCCTCTTTATAATCTTCTTGTTTATGATATATGGATGCTTATGGATTACTCTTCTTTTGATGATATAAAGATCAATAGAAGAGATTTGAGAGATATTGAGGATGTTAAGGAGTTAAAGATAGCTGTTCCCCACATGAGAATTATTCCGAGATCAAAGCGAGATAATATTAATAAAGTTATTGAATTAATTAAGGAGTCAAAGAAAGATCATGATCCTCATATATTTCTTATCCCAAGCTGGTTCATCGCAGGACCAATAATAGAGTACCCAGGAATAAATCAAAATACTTTGAGAAAATACGCTGAGAAAATACCTGGTCCATTAGTGAATGTATTAATCGATATTGCGAGAAAAAATAGCATATATCTACTAACAGGATCTTTGCTGGAGAGAGCCGGTCCACGACTCTACATCTCATCACTATTCATTTCACCTTTTAAGGAGGAGGGTGTAGTATTCAAATATCGAAAACTTAATTTAACTAATAATGAGAATATTTACATAGCTCCTGGAAAAGATCTTGGAATATTTGATTTTGATAATGTGAGACTTGGTGTATTACTTGAAGAAGATATATACGCTCCAGAGATATCTAGGATCCTTGCATTAAGCGACACAGATCTGATAGTTTCATTCAGTAAGCTTGTTAAGAGCTTTGTAAATATTAAATATATTATTATGACAAGGGCTATTGAAAACAAAACATTATTTATAAATGTTGGAGGAATTCTTGAGTTAAGCAGCAAAGATATTATAAATATTAAAACAATGATTGTTAGAGGAGACGGTGAGATAGTTGGTGAAAGTAAAGATTCTTATTATGAAGAAGAGATTTTCTATGCATCTCTAAAAATAAGAGGTTCTAGAAAGAGATCTCGTAAGACTGAGATAGATCTTCTCAAGAGAATAATTAGTTATGCTCGGAAAAAGAGAATTATCTCTTAGAGATCCAAATATACTTTCTTAATAAACCCTTTCTTAGGCTTCTCCTCCTCAATACTGCTCAAAAAATTCTCATCGTAAAAATTCTCTTCTGACGATCTCTTACCAGATAATCTATTTAATTCCTTAGCCAGTAATATTCTTAAAGCAGTTCTTATAAACTCACTACGAGACGTATAGAACCCCTCTTTCACTAATCTATCTATGTCCTCGAGATATGTTCTAGGAATCTTTACTGAGACAATCTTCATAAAACCCTTTTACAATAGCTGATGTGTAAAGAGATTATAAATCTTACGTTTAAGCATCCACCGAAGTCATAGGGGAATTAATCATTAGGAGAAATAAAAGAATCTGTGAATGGAGGTGAGATCTTTACAATAACAGGATAGGGTTTTGATGCTGATGCGACAACAGCCTCGCCAACCTCCAGCAATGGAATTGACTCATCCAACTCTCTAGGTAGATAGAGTGCATCTCGCAATATTTTTCTATCAGCCTCAGATCTTATACTGTGAATAATTTTGGTATTGGTATTCTTTAAGATATCATCACCAACATAACTAGGTGATTGTGTAACCATTACTAAACCAATATTGTACTTACGGATCTCTGCTAAAGCATCTCTAGCCACAGAAGAGCCTTCTGATCTCTTAAAAATATGGTGTGCTTCATCAACAACAATTAGTGTTCTATAGCTGCTTTCCCTACCTCTATTATTATTCAGAGCAATTGTTTTTAGTATTAGTAGTGAGGCTAGAGATCTCATAGAGGTTCTGTCGAGTCCTGATAAATTTATTGAAATAATCTCCTTAGAGCTCTCAGCAAAAATCTTTTCTAAGTCACTATCATTATTTGCTTCTTCATGATCTATTAGTTGCTCAATTTTTCTCATTAAAGAAAGTTTTGTTTCAGGTACCCATCTAGCGTCCTCCGGAAACATGCTTATTTCATCATATAATCTTCTAAAAGAGAATTCACGACCTCTTAATCTCATCAATACCTTACTTAAAACATAGCTCTGAGCTGGTGTTAAATCAAATACTGTCTCAAAGATCTCTGAGACTAAATTAGGCTCTTTAAATATCTCTAATTTTTCTAAGCTACTTAAATAATTGATCTCTATCTCTCTCAGGTGAGAAGATCTTATAATCTCCTTATACTCACCATGCCAATCAAGCACATATACTCTGAACCCCCTTAGAAATGCTCGGTAAGCAATTGTTGCAGCAGTTGTTGTTTTTCCAGAACCTGTTGAGCCGAATATAGCTATGTGTCTAACGAGATCCTTTATAGGTATCATGTATCTACTCTTGATCCTAGTCTTAGAAGTCTCCCCTAGGTAGAGTCCATCTTCATCACTGAAATCTTTTAGTGAGTAATTTATCTCTCTTACATCAATTGTGTCTGCGAATAAAGTATGTGTCTCAGGTAATTCTCCGTTTTGTATACTTCTTAGAGAGATAATTTCTTCTATATCTCTCTTCTTTAATTTCTTAGTTTTTATGAGTCCTCTACTTAGGGTCTCGAGTGATGTTGCTAATAATTCACATACTGACTGGATCTTATCATTTTTATCTACACATATGATGTATGTTCCTCCATAGTATCTTCTCACTAGAGTAACTATGTAGAATGAAGATGATCTGGGTAGTTTATTTCTCACGGTGTCTATAAAGGATCTCATAATATCTGGATCTACTTCATCGTCTTTACCACTACCTCTCCTTCTAACAAGCTCATAACCACATACATAAAGATTCTTTTCTCTATTAATATAAAGATCTTCGTCTAAATCCACATACTCAATGTTCTTTTTGCCTCCTTCCCTACCCATAAATTTACCTGAGAGAAACCTAAGCATCTCGATCCTCCTCAGAAAGACTCACTTATATTAGCTATCTTGATAATATATCGATCTAATTCCTCTATTTCTCTAGCATCAATATTAAGAGATCCTATGAATTTTGATAACTCGGGATAATTTCTAAGTTCTTTCTTCACTCTATTGAGATGATTCTTACTTATTGAAAAAGCTTTACTTAAGATCTCGTTACTAGCGAATCCATTCCCAGACTCTTTAAGAAGCATATATGAGATCAATAATCTAGCCCTAAAAGTTCTTGAGGAGAGCTTAGGAAACATAGAGGTATATTCATAGATCTTTTTAAGAGATGGAGAGATATCAAGCATTTTCTCTAATAAAGTATCTCTATGGTGTCTAAATACACGACCTGTGTAAACACCAGAACTCAGGGTCTCTAGAGAGTTAATGTCTATATCGAGTCCTTTCCTAAGACTCCATGAACCAAATAATCTATTATATATACGAAGTATTCTACCAGGTTTCCCACCAATCTTTTTATTATCTTTTCCCTCTTTAGATTTTTCCTCTGCGATTTTCTCACTAGAGTTTCGATAAGTATAATAGATCTGATCTATAACTGAACCGCATGAAGAACATATGATCTCTCCTCTGAACTCATCCCAAATCACTTGAGTAGAGCCACATATAGGGCATCTATACATGTACTTTACCTGTGAATAATCGTTGTAAATAATATACTTTAGTCATTGTGCATAGGGATATGAGTAGAGAGTGAGGGGTACCCGAAAATAATTTTATCCATAGATTCCCATGAGAATAACAGGATTTTTTAGAGAAATTTTTAGCTTAGCCTAGATAGTGAAGATCCGCAATAGATATTTATTTTTATTTAATACGTAAAGTGATTAAAGCGTAGGAATAAATTAAGACAATTACTGTAATGAAGTTATTTGTGCAGATGATCTATCTGGTTAAGTATCTAGCTACTAAAGTTTTCATTTTCTCAGGGTCATATTCCCAATCAGGAGGTAATTTCCCTATCCTCTTGTAATATTTTGCTAAACTAATGATCTTAGACTCAATCTCTATAAGACCTCTCTTACTATGATAGTCCTTCGGATGCTCACTTAAGTGTCTTCTTAGATTAACAGCTCTTTTTATTAAATTAAATAAATCCTCGGGGATCTCCGGGGCTAATCCGTGTTTCTCTAAGACTTGAGTCACCTTCATTCCTATGACTGATTTTAGCAGAGGTATACCATACTGATCTCTCAGAATAATGCCGATCATAGAAGGCGGATAACCCATCTTAGCTAATTCAACAACTAATGTTTCAATCTCCTCAGGACTCATTCTGACCCATTTAGGAGGACCTGATCTCACTGGTCTAGTCTGGTGAGACTGTCCCTTGTCTCTTTTCTTACCAGCCAAACTAATTGCCCATGAGAATAATATCTCCAGTGTTTTTAAGCATTAAGATTAGATAAGGATCATTATTTTACTGATATATACTGGTAATCACATCCCCTGAATATATTTTAGTGAGTTTAACTCAATAATGAGGAGTACTAGATATGGGTGTTGAGAAAGAAGAAATAATTATATCAGTTTCTCACGAAGAAGATATTGACGGAATAGCCTCGTCCTCAATAATTCTTAGGTTCATAGGTCTTGACTATCTGTTTCTAACAAATTATCATCTTAGTAAATGGAGATACTTTACAGAGAGAGTAAAGAGATTATGCAGTGAATTTAGGGGTAAAAGTATTAAGGTAAGGATCTATATTACGGATCTCAACTTAAAGCCATTCATGATCAGGTCTTTGGATAATAGTCTAAGCGAATGCCCATTAAAAGAGATTTATTGGATAGATCATCATAAATGGGATAGTGAAAGTATAGATCTGGTGAACTCACTAGGCTACTTCATTGTTTATGGAGATAAGAATTTTAGTGCTACAGAGAATCTAGTTAATTACCTTAATGTTTCGGAAGATCCTGTAGCTAGTGTTTTAGCTCATCTCTCTAGAGACTCTGATTTTGGTTTAATGAAACATATACTCACTCAACCACTTACTAACGTGATTAGATATATAGTGTACGTATCTAAAAATAAACTTCTTCTCAAGAAACTTGTTAAGAAATTTTCAAGAGGTGTTCTATGGGATCCTGAAATAGATAGTATTTGGATAAATTCAATTAAATCCATAAACAACGCTCTTGAAGAAACCCTCAGAAGTATTAGGTTCGTAGAAATTAATAATAAAAGAATACTTTTCGCCTCAGCTAATCCAGTGCTTTCTTCAAAACTTATACTAGGAAATATAAGTGATATTAAATTTGATCTTGCAGTAATGATCTATACAAATGGTTCTGTGACTATATCCAGAGGCAGAGACGACATAGATTGCTCAGTTATTGCTAAAGCTATGGGAGGAGGCGGACACGAGCATATAGCTGGGGCACAAATTAATCCTAGGATAGCCAGAGATTTTGATAAAGCTATCACCATGATCGTAGAAAAAATAAGATACTATATCTAATGATCTACATGGGCAATTGAACTTATTCTAGTTCTATAGATATATAATTTTTCCTGGGAGGAGTTCTATTAACGCTCTCGTTACCAAGATTATTTCTGATCTTGTTTTCAGCAACGTAATGAATATCGTTATTTAAAATGTGTCTTATAGCTCTTCTTATCAACTCAGATCTTGATACACCAATCATATCAGCATATCTATCTATTTCATTAAGTATGTCTCTTGATAATTTGATACTCACTACGATATTATACATGTGTAATCATCATTTCCAAGCTTTATTTAGAGTATATTTTTTATTATACTAACTATAGTGAGAGGGGAGAGAGGTCACCGAAAGTAATATGAGAGTATGCTAATTTTATTTAAATAATTATGTTGCTTTCTGGTTCCTGTGAAATAGTTTTTGAGAATTTCTTCTCGCAGTGATCATCTAAGATCTCTTTATGCGGTAAAATAAGTGTCTTAGATGGTATACATACTCCGTCATGAATATAAATCGATGATCCTAATATAGATCCTTCGTAGATCCTGACCCATCTACCTATTATATTACTCTCCCCTATAATAGATCCTTTGATGAAACTGTGATCCTTTATACTTGTTCCACTCATAATGAGTGAATTTTCTATATATACACCTTCACCTATCTCTACATTACTCATTATTATAACATTCTCACCTATATAGCTGTCTCTACGGATCTCTACATTCTCTCCTATATAAGCTGGTCCCTCAACTCTGGCCTCAGGATCTACTTTTGCGCTCTGATCTATGTGAAGTGTGGTTTTAAGAACGTTTCGAAGCGCCTCAATATTGGCTCTGAAATAATCTATTGGGGTTCCTATATCACTCCACACACCATTGTATCTATACACATACACATCTCCTTTGTCGATAAGTATAGGTATTATGTCTCTTGCTATACTAATTTTCTCTCTTTTTAATTTCTCGGACCTTAGATTCTTAACAAGATCAAGTATTTCCCGAGAGAAGACGTATATACCAGCATTAACTAATCCCTTTTTCTCTGGATAGTCTTTGGGTTTCTCAATAATCTTTTTTAAGATATTGTGCTCGGATACTTGAAGTAAACCATATCGCGACACATCATTTACATAGACTCCCACCACGGTCGCTAACCCACCATTTTTTACATGAAAATTATATAGGTCTCTGTAACTTATCCTAGCGAATATATCTCCGTAGAGTACAATTACTGGGTAATCAATTGATTCTCCTAACTTCTCTAGGGTATTTAAGAGCGAACCTCCGTCCCCCAGTGGTTTATCCTCGAGTAAAGGTTTTATGGGGGCATTAGGGAATTTTTTTCTGTAGTGTTCAATTATTTTATCAGCCATGTTATGTAGAGAAAGAATTATTCTCGAAACATTTTCACTGAGAAGATCCTCGTATATCCACTCGAGAAGAGGTTTTCTTAGGATCGGTAGAAGAGGTTTAGGTATAGTAAGTGTGAGAGGTCTCAAACGGGTAGCAAAGCCTCCAGCCAGTATGATAGCATCCATAGAGAATATACCATTATTATGTGCTTATTACTAATTAATATTTTTAAAAGATCAAATATAACCTTAACCCTTGCTTATATTTAGTTTCTAGAATAAATTATATATTAGAGATCTATTACTGAGAAAGGATGAGTATTTAATGGCTAGAATATCAGCAGATCTGTGTGCGAAATGTAAGGGATATAAAAGGTTATGTGGTTTAGACACCTGTCCTCTTCTCCTAAGGTACAGAAGTCTCTATTTGACTAGGCGTAGTATTTCTTCTAAGGAATTGAATGGTTATACACCACCAAGTGGGATAATTGGGGAGGCTAATTATCCCAATGTGTATCTTATATATAGTATACCTATAGGTGCTGAGAGAGACGAGGCCCGGAGATATGATGATCCTGAGAATTGGTGGGGATCTCTTGACTTAAATGATATTATTGCTTTACGAAGCAGACTAGTATCCGGTATCTTAAGGGTAAATATTAGAGAACCTGAAAAACTATTAGAAAAAGAGATCTCTTTAGCACTAATTTCTGATAAACCTGTTGGGAGTGATATTCATCTTAAGAAGATTCCTACACTCAGAGTTAAAATAGATCCTTTTGACACACCTAGGGGATTAAGTGCTGAGGCTGAGAAAATAGAAGTTACAGAGAACCCTTCTGTTCCTAGGGAGATAGATAATGTTATCTGGGATGAGATGAAAGCTTCAGAGGCTGTAATATATCTTTATAATAAGGGAGTGAGTGTATATAGGATCCAGAGAGCATTTTCTCTAGGTCTACTAGGCAGATACAATAAACGTTTAGTGCCTACTAGATGGGCTATAACAGCTGTGGACACGATATTATCTCTATATCTGCTGAAGAAGATACGAACCTACGAATATATCTCTCACGGAGAATACTACAAGATCAGTTACTTGGGAAATAATTTCTGGATCTTTCTTTTACCAGGACCATACTCGTTTAATTGGATAGAGATTTGGCATCCAAAAACAATTTATACAGAGACAAGTAAGGAGCCTGTTATTATAGTAAATACTGAAGACTGGAGAGGAGAAGCGGAGTACATGGATGGCGGATATCAGGCTGCGAGATTAGCTGTGTTGGAATACTTAGAGAAAATTAGAAGAAAAGCCTCTATACTAGTTGTAAGAGAGATTACACCTAGGTATTATGCTCCTGTGGGGAATTGGCATATTAGAGAGAGTATTAGAAGAGCTTTTACGACCAAACCAATTGAAATTGGTAGTTTAGAGGAGGCATACGCTTATTTAAGCAAAGATCTAGGTAAAGAGATCATGGGTGAGATCTTAAATTCACAAAGAGAACTTAGGTTATACAAAGATCTGATTAATAAAAGACTCGACCAGTATATTAAAAAGTAGATCGGTAGAGAGTAGAGAGTTTCAAAAGATCTATTGACGCAACAGCCATTGGATATCTAATTTTTAATTTCTCAAGAATACTGGGTTTCACTTCTCCTAATATCCCAATCATATTTTTATCACTCACAGAACCTATGTATATACCTCCTCTTCTCCCTGGTATTAAAAGCTCAAGATCACTGATCCATGTAGGATCCAGTATTTCTCCTCTCGTGAATGGTTGGAAGCCTAGTAGTTTAATTAATGAATAAATAACTGATTGAATATCCTCAAAACTAATCTCGTAACTCATTATCCCTATCGATACGCTTGTTTTAGTTTTATAACCTGTATAATTCGTAGGATCAATAGTTACATAGTTATTAATCTCAAATATCTTAACAGGTTTAGGCTCATTCTGCATATGACTTAGTATGTTAATAATTGATAGTAGAGGCGATATTCTCACTACTGCAAAATCTTTAGAGATAGGGTTCTTAACTAAGACTTTAATTGGATACTCAACAGAGTCATAGAGATCCTCAGATGATAATACAAAACCCATAATCTCTGTGAAACCTAGTCCTGTTAAAATATCTCTTACTCTCCTTGATAGTAATGTATCTTTTGTTAAAGATCCTCTCTCAACAACCTCTACAGGTTCAGCACTTATCTTATCTAATCCGTAGGATATAACTATGTCTTCGACAAGATCTATTTTATGAAGAATATCTATTCTGTAAGGTGGGATCAGAACTCTCACTGCCTCCTCACTAATTTTCTCAACACCAAATCTGGCTTTTTCTAAGGAATCAATTATCACGTCAAGACTCAAATCTTCACCTATTATTTCATTAACATATCTCTTATCTAATATCTCTTCTCGAGACAGAGCCTTCGGGAAATAGTCATTGCCCCAAGAAGCCTCAACTAATACCTTACCGATTCTCCTCCCAGAACTATTCTCTGCTATAGTTGTTGTGAGGATCTCTAGCGTACTTAACACAGCCTCGAGATCTGTTCCAGTAACATCTATCAATAGATCCTTCGTACGAGGCTCTAATCTAGTTAAATCAGAGTTGATTACCGGAGGAAGACTTATTATATCTCCATCACATATTATAGCAGGATGCTTATCTCTATCAAGAGATAAAGAGCCGTATCTTAACCCCTGCTCAGTTTTCATTAATACCTCTTTAATACTTATCTCAACACCGATGTGTAGCGGGATCATTTTATCATCTAATGAGACATATCGATAGATACATTCACTACCTCTGATCTTAGATAGATCATGGATACCAATAGCTACTTTTCTTCTATCTCTACCAATTCCTCCGTGAAGTTTTTCTTGGAATTGAATTAATTCAATTAAGAAATCTTCGCCTGGAGAAATATCTCTGATCGTAGCCATAGCTATGTAAGGTCTTGAGGGAACATCTTCTACTCTGAGGATAAGATCCTCATTGAAATAATTGTATTTGGGATAACCTCTTTCTATATTGAGCAATCCCTTAATTGCTCTCGCTAATCCCTCAGAAATCATTAGATCTGGTCTATCACTATTAACTTCCACAACAACATATCCGTTCTCAAACTCGGCTTCTGCTTTTAATCTGAATAATAATTCTCTTAACTCCTCTCTAGAGAAAGATCTCTTCACTAATCTCTCTATTCTATCTAAGAATAATTTTACTACTGGCACTATACATCAACCTCAATTTATTTAATGAGTAGGTGTATAGATCTCTTATATCATTTAGTTTAAAATATGCCATTGCCAAACGATCCACACCAAAACCCCATGCACCCACATTATATTTAACACCAATTATTCTCAGAACCTCTGGTCTAAATAATCCTGATCCAAAGATCTCTACGTATCCTAAATCACCAATCTTTAAATAACCCTCTAGACTAGGCTCTGTAAATGGGAAGTATCCTGGTTTGAAAATAGGTTTTCCTAAGCCTAGAGCAATTGATATTTGCGTGAGCACACCTATTAATTTTTTAAGATTCATGTCTCTCTCCATTATGACACCATCCATTTGATAGAATTCCGGTAGATGCCTTGCATCTATGACATCTCGTCTAAAAACCTTACCTATAATAAACGCTCTCTGAGGAGGTTCTCTGTGCTCATATAAGTATTTTATGGTTGCGGCAGTTGTTTGACTCCTTAATACGAGTCTAGCTGATTTACTAAAATCAAATAAGTATCTCCAACCTCTAGATCCTGTGTCGAAACCTCTCTCATGAACTTCTTTAACAATGTATAAAAGATCTTTGTAAATATCGAGATTAGCAGGATTCGCATCCAGCACCAAGGAGTCATGTATCTCTCTAGCGGGATGATCCTGTGCTTGGAATAATACATCAAAGTTCCAGAGCTCCGGTACAATGATTTCATCATTGATCTCATTAAAACCTAGCGAGATCATTACTTCCTTAATATGCTCAATAAAATCTCTATAGAAATGCTTAATACCAGGATAAAGCTCGGGAGGTTCTGCTTCAATATTATATTCCTTAAGAACATAATCTCTCCATGAGCCAGTTGAGATAAGATCAGATGTTAATCTAGTCAAAATCTTCTTCTCTAGATCATATGATGCTATTTCATAGCCTTTATCTGTTAATTCAAGAATAATTTCCTCTTTTACTAACTCCTCTAAAAGACCTCTTCTCTTCATCTCATTGATAATCTCAGGATCTACATTAATCTCTTCTTTATAAACACCATTTAACGCTCTCTTAAGAATCTCTTTATGAGTATCTAGAGAACCTTTCTTAATGAGATAAACGGTGTCTCCTCTAATATCTACCCATCCTCTTCTTCTAGCAAAACCTAATGCTAGAGAAACGAATTCTTCACCAAAGATCTGCACTAGATCTCTTATTCTAGCAGATGATCCTGCGTTAGAGAGGTGCTTAATTAATTTCTCCTCGGGAAATTCATTTATGTTCTGAGCTCCTTTCTCAGTTGTTTTCAAAATAACTCTCTTGACCCTATAAATATTTAATAGCCCTTTTACTCTTAGAAGCTCAGATAAAGCTTGTATTCCATTTGGATCTAGTTTATAATTATCTAAAAGATCTCTGTAACTAGATGATAAGTCCTCAACAGAAATTCTTCTACCGATCTGTCGCAGTATCTTTAGTAGGTTTATCTCCTTCTCGCTTAGATATTGAGTGGAAAATAATGACACCAGTGAAGATATTACAACTCAGCTAAAATTTTTTATCTCTTTAAATCATGGAAAATTATTTGATCTCTATCTCTTCACCTGGTTTTAATATAATAACCTTAGTCTCGGGGAACTTCTCAGATACTCTCTTTCTAAATACCTCTGGATCTGCTGATATTACTGGGAAAGTATTATAGTGCATAGGTATTACGTAGCTCGGTTTCAGAAGCTCAATGGCTTTGACAGCTTCATCAATACCCATTGTGAAATGTCCACCTATTGGTAATAGAGCTATTTTGGGTTGATAGAGTTCTCTTATTAAAACCATATCATAGAAAACGCCTGTATCACCAGCGTGATAAATAACTGATTCACCAGATCTCACAATAACACCAGCTGGAGAACTTCTAATAGAGCTATGAACCGCTGGCGTAAATATTACATCGAGATCTTTACTCAGCTTAACAGGACCTCCTATGTTAGCTCCAATAACCCTATTCATGTCTCTTATCTGCTCACCTACATACTCAGCTATTTCATAGAGTGATATGAAGACTGTTTTCTTGAATTTTTTCATTATCTCAATTGTGTCGCCTAAGTGATCTCCGTGATCGTGTGTTACTATAATGTAATCTGGTTCCTCTAATTTATCAAGTCCTATAGGAGAGAGTGGATTGGTTATCCACGGATCTATTAGAATATTTTTATTTATAGATTTTAATTTAATTAAGAAAGCTGCGTGCCCAAACCATTTTATAATAACCATATTTCAATCACCAAATCAATAATCATGCTATTAAAGTATTTATTTACTCTCCTAAATGAAAATAATGAAAATAAGTGATACTTGGATTCAGTAGTTGAGACGTTGAAATTATCTCTGTTTAATAAATAGTTCTGGTGTTATTCTTATCTTTATTCTTTCTTTCATAAACTCCTCTAAACCGGCGGCTACAATAGCTTTATAAACTTCTTCATCGCTAGCCCCACGAGAGATATTGATTCTTTTGTCAGTAACCTCAATATGAGATATATTGACTTTTCTTCTCTTCACACCAGTTAAGTTCTTGGGTCCTGTGATCAAAACAAAATTAGTGTCTATTATATCAACTATCACACATTTTCTCCCAGCTTCTCTACCTCTAGTTTTCACACATATTCTACCTATCTCGATAGCGGGCAAATAAGTCGCCTACTATGTTTTAGAGAATAAATCTTAAATATTTTTCTAGAGCACTTACTTTCTCCTGTATATAGCGTATACCATAGCATGATCTTTGTCAAAAGGTTCTAAGTGAACCACGTCTATTATCTCAAATCCTCTGCTCTTTAATGTATCAATTTCTCTCTTATAGACCTCACTAGGCTCTAGAGTGACATCAACACTTCTCGCTTTAATAGCCATTAGAAGATATCCTTGATCTTTTAAGAAGAGTTCCGCATTATCAGCTACAATATTCGCTTGATCTGGTTGAGCAATATCTGCATACAATCCATCTACTAGATCCACTATGAATCTATACTTCAGAGGAGTTCTAGCATCAGCTAGTATTGGTATAAGATTTCTTCTACTCTCAGCAACAAGTATAAGATCTCTCATAACTCTAGGGGCAAATTCTACAGCATATATCATTCCTGAGATACCTACAATATCTGATACATGACTAGCGGTCGTACCGGAGCCTGCTCCTAAGTAAAGAATTTTATGTCCTGGTGATATTGGTAGCTCTTTTAATCCTCTTAATAAGGCGGCTCCTAACTTACTTCTATAAGCATTCCACTCACGATACTCAACTCCTCTCCAGTTAAATAGTCTCTCCCCATATACTCTTCTACCAGGTACGAGATTTTTTGTGGCTAATCTAGCCTCTCCACCCTCTAACTCGACCACGTAAACGTTTTTATATGTTGGATGTTCCTCAATACTTAACACAGTCGACATAGCCTCACCTACATAGTATTTTCTTAACTGAGAATATTAACTTCAATTATTTCTTCTCAGATTTCTTCTCCTTAGGTTTCGGCTTAGGTCGTGGTTTTTCTTCTCTTGGAGGAGGTTTCGCATAAACTTTTTTAATCTCCTCAATTCTTTGCTTAAGACTCTCAACTAACTTGTCACCAATGTATCTTCCGGTGTAGAAATCTACTCTTGCTGCTATTGCGAGTTTTGTTGCTAATGCTCTAGCAATTTTCCCTCTCTGCCATCTAGGTGCTCTATGGATCTCTGGGTATTGGAATATTACTCCGTGCTTAGGAGGTTTACCACCTGTTCTCAGAGCTCTGAAGAGTGCTTTCTCAGCTCCTAAAACCTGTATTGTGCTAGCAGGTGATTTGGCTAACTCCTCTAGACTACCAGCTAAGCTGAGAAGTCTGGCACCAAGTGTAGGCCCCACCAGAGCTGTTATGTTGGGAGCTACTTCTCTCATGACTGAAGACAAGTAGTTAGTTAAATCTTCTCTTAATCTATAGAGTTGCAGTATTATTTCTGCTAAAGATCTCATTGAGTTTAAGTCAGCGTCTGAGACTTCACTACCCATACTCTTTTGAGCCGCAGAGTGGATTTTCTTTGCGAGAGACTCACTCACACCGATCTCAGTTAATTTTTCGATGCTCATATTTTCTCTCGAAGTAATACTATATACGATCTGCGCATATTTCATATGATCATCTACTAATTCATCGAGTTCTGGGAAATGTATACTATACCATTCTCTTAGTCTAGCCGCAAACAAGTTAAGCGTCTTATCGATATCGTCTATAGCTCTAATACTCTGAATCGCTAAAAGATCTCTTTTACCAGCTACAGCTCTTATATCTCTTCTAGTTAATTCAATAGATACTCTATGAATAAATTCTCTTACTTCATCAATATTCTTAAAGAGCCCCTCTGAGATATATAGATTAAGTATCTTTGAACGGAACTTAACAAATATATCAGATAAAGGCTCTACCGAGGTACTTAATTTATCCTCGGACAATACTCTCGAGAGCTCATGATCCTCAACAACTATTGTATAACTCCTATACTTCTCTTTGATCTCATCAATTATCTTCTTCAGAGCATCATCTACTTCACCAGATCTTCTCTTAATAATCTCCTCAACTAATTGATCCACGTCACGCATCCTAAAACTCTTAGCTAAGATATTCTCTTTCTCATCTACTAACAAGACCCCTAATAAATGCTCGACTAAATATAGTTTTTCACTCATCATATCATCCACGATATATTTTTATAAAACTTATATAATAATACATGAGACTTGATGATATTTGATTGGAGTGACTGAATAACATGAAGACAGTTATATTATCACACGGGGACTGCGACGGTGTCATAGCAGCAGCTCTCTACATAAAACATTTTTTAATGGATCTCTATCCATCTAAGGTTGCGGTGGGTTTTACACAACCTTGGAGAGCTTCTAAAGAAATAAAGCGATTATGTAAAGAGGATTGTGAAGATCTTATTTTACTTGATATAGCAGTAGATAAAGAGATTTTCTCAACACTTGTTGATATCGTTATGAGAGGTGTTGAGGTAACTGTTATTGATCATCATACAACCACCAGTGCATGGCTTAATAAATTAAGGGAGTTGGGTGTTGAAATAATATGGGATAAAGCACCATCGACACCAAGATTAATTGCTACTAAAATGAATCTAACTTTAAATTCCTATGAACAAGATCTTGTTGAAGTAGCTGATGCTTGCGAGGGGACAGAGACTAAGAACCCGGAGAATAAACGATTAGGAGATCTTATTAAACTCTCGATCTCTAGAGATCCTAGCGATCTCACTTTCCTAGGAAAATTACTTGAGTCAATGTTAAGAGGTGAGAATATAGAGGATCTCGAAGAACTCAAACAAAAAGCAAAAATTAGTAGAATGCTACTAGACAAGCTAGTAAATAAAATAATTAGAGAGGGAGAGAGTATAAATAACTTTATTCTGCTATATCTACAACCAGCAGAATCAAGGATCTATGCTGGTTTATTTGGTATAGCATCTACAGAGGCTGGGAAGAAAACAGGTAGGGATATTATACTAATAAGAGATGAGGACGGGAAGATAGTCGTCACAGTAAGATCTTTTAAAGGAGTCGCTCTAGAGCTGTGTAAGAGAATTGTGCAAAAGACCTCGGGAGGAAAATTTGGAGGACATAGTGAGGCGGCATCAGCCACTATTAATGGTAGATCTCTTAGAGAAGTAGTTGAAATCGTGAAGAGTATCTTAAATGAAGAGCATTTTTCTACAAAAACCTGGAGGTAGTTATTTAATGAAATCATCTCGTGACAAGATCTATGAATCACTAGATCTTAGGGAAGTAAGTACTTTAAAAGATCTGTTAAATAAGGTAATTGCTTCTCACGATAGAACCATCATAATAGTAGGCGATTGCGAAGTTAAATATAGTGGAAGAGCCTCCTCATATGCTGAGAAAAATAATAGACTAGTAATTATCAAGCCTGATGGGACATTACTGATCCATGAGTCAGAGGGTAGAGATCCTCTAAATTGGCAGCCTCCAGGTTCTCAGTGTATTTTCTATACCGAGGGGCAAAAATTAATTCTTAGGTGTATAAGACCTAGACCCAAAGAAGTTATTGAGGTGAGTTTTGGAGAATTATTTCATGTAGGACTTGCTTCAATAGGTAAAACTACGTTTTTTGAGGTAAAGGGCGTTGAAAAAGATCTTGTTGAGATCATATCTAGAAAAGGATTACCAATAGATCCAGAAGCAAAATTAGTTGGTAGAGAAATCTCTACTCCTCATGGTAAAATAGATCTAGTTTTCAGAAATACTTCCAGTAAAAAATTGTATATTGTTGAAGTGAAAAATGAGAAAGCTGGTGTAGTAGCTGTTGATCAATTAAAGAGATATGTTGATTACATAAAGACACATTCAAGAGAAGAAGAGATCATAGGTGTCTTAGTGGCTAGAGGGATTGGTGATGAAGCTATGAAAATTTTATTGAAAGAAGGCTTCTTATATTTAGATGCTGAAACCTTTAAAGAGAAATTAAGAAGTGGAAAAGACCTTATGTCATTTTTAAAATATTAGAGCTATTTTTCAGTTGAGTAGATAGCATGAATATTGAGTTCATTGCTTTTGAGAGTTTAGGAGTAAGATCCATGAGCACATTTGTTGAGACAAAAGATCTTAGAATATACATTGATCCCGGCATCTCTCTAGCTCCTAGAAGATATGGTCTACCTCCACATAAAAAAGAAATCGATAGATTAAATGAGCTCGCAAAAAAGATCTATGAGAAAGCCAAAGAATCAGATATTATAATCATAACACATTATCATTTTGATCATCATGATAGAGGTAAGAGAATCCCTCTCGATATATATAACAGAAAAATAGTTTATATAAAAGACCCCATTAATAACATAAATACTTCTCAAAGAATAAGAGCATCAATATTCATAAAACTAATAAAAGAACGAGTCAAGAGTATAGAGATAGCTGATAATAATAAACTCAAGATAGGATCTACCGAAATAATTTTTTCTCCTGCTGTGCCTCACGGAACAGATCCTAGATTAGGATATGTTGTCCAGGTATATATACGAGACAAGGATCAGAATTTCTTATACACATCTGATATTGAGGGTGCTCCACTAAATGAGCATCTGGAGTGGATCTTGAGACACAAGCCAGAGATACTATTGATAGATGGTCCAATAACATATATGCTTGGTTATAAACTATCTTATGAGGATCTGAATAAATCTATTGCGAACATGAGTAGCATTATTGAGAGAATCTCTCCAGATATAATGATTATTGAACATCATTTACTCAGAGATAGAGATTATAGAGAAAAGATACGTGAGATATTTGATAAAGCAGAAGAATTTAATGTAAAGATATGTACAGCCGCTGAATATATGGGTCTAGAAAATATTTTTCTAGAGGCATATAGAGATGTTTTATATGGAAAGACTGTATCTAAGGAGAATGTAGATGTAGAAGATTATGAAGATCCTTAACTTCTTCAGGATCATAATAAGTATGACTATAGTGACTGAAAGTATTCCTACACCAAAATTAGTTTCTGGGCAAAATACTGGCTATTCACATTCTATTGTAGATAAAGTCTTTGGATCAGATATTCTTACTTTATTTATTATTGGATTGATCTTATTATTGCTAGGTCTTTTTTTGAAAAGATTTAGACTTAATAAAATCAGAGTTAATAGGTTACATAGAAGTGCATCCTAGATGATCGATTGGAGGAAAATTAGAGAAGATCTTGTATCCGGAAAACCTATTCTACTCTATGATCTAGATGGGAGGGAAGAAGAAACAGATATGGTTTTCTACGCTAATTCGATTGACCATAGATCTATTTACTTAATGCGGAAAGAGGCTGGCGGGTTAATATGTTATGTAACATCTCGTGAGATAGCAGATATCTTAGGATTACCCTTTGCAACAGAACTTTTAAGCAAGATTCCTTATCTCCAAGAATTATCATCTAGAAAATTAAGATATGGAGATATCTCACCATTCACAATCTATGTTAATCACATAAATGTTAAGACAGGAATCTCTGATCGTGATAGAGCACTTACCATAAGAATGCTGGATAAAGTAGTTAGTATTATAGAGAGTGGCGAAATTGAGAAAGGTAGAGAAATCTTCTATAGAGAATTCGTATCTCCAGGACACGTGCCAATTCTTGTTGGAAGAGATATTAGGCAAAGACATGGACACACAGAGCTAAGCTTATATATTGCTAAGAAAACAGGTTTGAGACCTAGTTTAGTTATTGTTGAGATGCTCGATGAAGGAGATTCTCTGCCTAAGGATAAAGCTATTAAATATGCTAATGAGAAAGGCTATATATTCATTGAAGGAGTAGATCTGTTAAGAGAAGAGGGTCTCATATAATGAAGATAGGTGTTGTCGACACTACTTTTGCCAGAGTAGACATGGCTGAGGTAGCTATAAAAACTATCAAAGAGATCATTCCAGACGCAAAAATAATTAGATACACTGTGCCAGGGATCAAAGATATACCAGTAGCTGCTAAGAAATTACTTGAAGAAGAAGGATGCGATGGTGTGATAACATTTGGTTGGGTTGGTAAGGAATATGTTGATAAATTAAGTTATCTAGCCCATAGTATAGGTATAATAATGGTTCAACTATTAACGAATAAACATGTTATAGATGTTACGGTTCATGAGGATGAAGCAACTGATGAAAAGATACTTTACGAAATTGCTGTGGATAGAGCGAGAAAACATGCAGAGAATCTAGCTTATTTACTTCTAAAGGGTAGAGAGGCGCTTACGAGGAAAGCTGGTAAAGGTGTGAGGCAAGGTTATCCAGACGTAGGTCCTATAAAGGTGTGAAATAATGATCTATGACGCACATTGTCATCTACACGAATTCCCAGATGAGTATATAGAGAAATTAATTAATAGCAAAAGATATGTTATAACTGCTGTATCTGATGATCTCAGATCTTCTCTTAGAACTCTTAAACTCTACGAGAAATTCCGAGAGAGTATTAATCCGTGTATAGGGATTCATCCATGGGTGATTGAAAAAACTGATAGGAAAGATCTAGAGGTGATCTTAGGTCTCATAGAGAGACTTAATGTAAAGTGTATAGGTGAGGTGGGGCTAGATCGCGTATTTGTGCCACAGTCAATAGATAAACAAATAGAATTTTTCCTACAGATCCTAGAATTCGTCAGAGGTAAAGATATTGTATTAAATATCCACGCACCGGGGGCTTGGTCACAGATACTTGAGCTACTACAGAGATACGATATTAGTAAGGCTATTATTCACTGGTATACAGGACCGCAGGAACTTCTTAGGGAATTGAGAGAAGGTGGATATATGATCTCTATAAATCCAGCAGTGAAGATCCAGAAGAAGCATCAAGAGATAGTCTCTAAAGCGGATCTGGAGATGATACTTGTTGAAAGCGATGGTCCATACGAGTACAAAGGCTTAAAGCTCAGTCCTGAGTTAATAGAAGATACAATAAATCTTATAGCAGAGATAAAAAAGATAGATTCATTAGAACTTAAAAAGATTATTGAGAGCAACTATAAGAAACTTTTTAATCAATAAATTATTATTAAAATCTTCTTAATCAAAATATTATATGGCCCCGCCTCCTCACACCTGCGGAGATATCCGTGTGATAGATGAAAATGAAGCAGGTCGGTCAGGCGGGGTACAGCAATATTGGTTCTTGATGAAGAGAAACCGGTCTGAATAATGATGATCCTAGACCAGGCTGAACATTAATTCTATTAAGTGATACAAAGTTTTACAAAAAGTTAAAAAAGTAAAAAAGTTATTTTTAAAAAGTTGTAGAGTTATTTTAATTGATTCTTCTTTAATCTTTTTCTTTTTCTTTCTCCTCTTCTTCTTTCTTCTCTTCTTTCTTCTTCTCTTCACCAGTTTTTGTTCTTGCTGCCGCTATCATATCATCTATTCTTAGTATTAGGGTAGCGGCCTCGGTACCGGCCTTGAGTGCATTTACCTTTACTATGACAGGTTCAATGACTCTCAGAACTTTCATGTCGCTTAGCGTTCCTCTGAGTACATCGATTCCTAACCATCTCTGACCCTCTCTGTGTCCAGCTCTTAGCTTCATTATGTAGTCTACTGGGTCTAGACCCGCGTTCTCTAGTAATGTGACTGCTAATCCTTCTAGAGCCTTTGCAAAAGCTTCTATTGCTAGAGCCTCTTTACCACCTACTTTAGTGGCGTATTCTCTCAGATACATTGCTACCTCAATCTCTGTTGCTCCTCCTCCATACACCACTCTATTGTCTCTTAATATGTCAGCTACAGCGCTCATAGCATCTCTTAGTGTTCTCTCCGCCTCATCAACTAGTCTCTCTAATCCACCTCTTACTAGTATCGATACACTCTTGGGATTCTTTGTGCCCTCTATAAATACCATTTTGTCCTCGCCAACTTTTCTTTCTTCTACTAATTCTGCGTATCCTAGATCTGCTTCCGTTAGATCATCGATATTGCTTACTATTCTTCCTCCTGTTGCTCTCTCTAGTTTCTCCATATCACTTCTCTTAACTCTTCTGACAGCTAGAATACCTCTCTTAGCGAGGAAATGCTGAGCAACATCATCAATACCCTTCTGACAAATAACAACATTAGCACCAACAGAAGCGATCTTATCAACGTATTTAGATAGTATATTTTCTTCTTCTTCTAAGAATTTTCTCATGTATGTTGGGTCACTTATTCTGATCTCAGCATCGATCTCTGGTTTCTCGATCTCTAGTGGAGCATCTAATAAAGCAATTTTTGCACCAACAACTCTCCTAGGCATAGCTGGGTGAACAACTTCTTTATCCAGTATAATGCCCTTAACTAATTTTGTATCGAGTAGAGATCCGCCGTGTTTTTTAACGACTTGAACATTATCTAGATCAACATACCATCTTCCATCTCTATTCTCAGCAACTGATAAAATTGCGTCAACGGCTATCTCAGCGATATGTTCTCTAGCTCCGTGCACAGCTTTACTTGTCAGTGCTGTTTTAGCAACATCAACAAGAATCGATCTGTTATTAACATCAACAGTCTCAGCAATCTTGTAGAGGTAGTCTATAGCTGCCTCTAAAGCCTTCTTGTATCCAGATATGATTGTTGTAGGATGAATCTCTTTTAGAAGTAACTCTTCACTCTGCTTTAATAATTCACCTGCGAAAATGACAGCTGTTTTAGTTCCATCGCCTACCTCTTCATCTTGTCCCTTAGCTATTTGAACAAGCATTTTAGCGGCTGGATGCTGAAGATCCATTTTATCTAGTATAGTTGCGCCATCATTTGTTATTGTTATGTCTCCAAGTGAGTCAACGAGCATTTTGTCCATTCCACGTGGACCATACGTTGTTCTGAGCATCTCTGCAACCGCTATCGCAGCCATCATGTTTACTCTGAGAGCATCTCTACCAACAGTTCTGCTACTTCCTTCTTTAAGAATAATTACGGGAATACCTGTAGGCTCTATATAACCCGTTTGTGCCATTTTCTACACCTCTAAACAATTATGTTGAGGTTCTATATAAGCTTTTCGCTGATGATTTTAGATCCTTATGTGTTTCATATCTTTTCATATCACACTTGTGTGTTTAAATAACCCTACTTCTACATTGTTTTAGGAGACTCTCATGGGCAATGTGAGAACAAGAGTAATTAAATCAACAGCTAGGAAGTTACTAGAGTATTACCCAGATCTATTTAAACCTGATTTCGAGTATAATAAGAGATTAGTTGCTAAATTAGTTAATACAAAGAGTAAGAAAGTGAGAAATCAGATCGCTGGGTATATAACTCATCTCTTAAAAATTAAACAGAAGCAAGAGAAGAGAGCTCTAGAAACAGTTAGCGAGGGGAAGATCTCTGAGAGTGCAGAGTGATTATATTGAACACTAAGTATAAAACTTGGAAATGTGGTTTATGTGGAGAAAATGTTATTGAGGGCCAAAGATTTCTTTTCCTGAGAAATCTAGGTTTTGTTCATCTCGAGTGTCTAATTGAAAAATTATCAGAGAAGAATTTACTGAATAGAGACATCATAGCATTAATAGATTCAAATGAAGTCGTGACTTACTCAATTATCCGATTAAAACAAGCTGAAATAATGAGTAGCGACAATAAGATAAAAGAAATTATAATGTCTTTAAGAAAAGAATTAGAGAAGAGATCTGCTGTATTAAGTAGTGAACTAGAAAGATTCCTGTAAAGGCCGAATTGCTCTATGAAAATAAAAATTAGATACCTAGGTTCACTGAGCCTTCTGGTGGGTAAAGACGAAGAAGTATTAGATCTGGAGACAGAAAAAATTGTTCTCAAGGATCTTTTAATAGATCTGGTTAAAAAATATGATAAATTATCCAGAGTAATAGATCCTAGGGGAAAAGTAAGACCTGGGTATCTTCTATTTGTTAACGAAATAGATCATCACATCGTTGGGCTAGAATATAGCCTCAAAGAAGGTGATGAGATAATCATAATGCCTATAAGTCATGGTGGAGAGAAAGAGATCCTGGATGTATTAAATAGATTCAATGAATTATATAATAAATGTAATGTAAAATACTATAGAGTGAGATCTTGGAGAGATGATGTATGGAGGAAGTTATATGAGATATACAGTGGTCGAAACATATTTTTTCAAGTATTTAAGAGGGGTTATGTCCCGAGTAAAAGAGTTCTTATAAGCTCACTTGCGAAATCTCTTGAGGCAACAAGAAGATCTGAGAGAATCTCTAAGGATATAAATATTGAGATCTTATTGAGGTTGACTAATTCAAGAGATATTAAGACATCTATTAAGAGATTAGGTGCTGAATATGGTAAAGAAGCTATTATTTCATTGATTCTATGCGATGAAACATATTTTGAGCCTCTGGATAAATTTATTGAAGATATTGAGGAAATAACTCCTTCAGACAATATGATCAGAGATTGGTTAATTAATTTATCATATGTATTAGGTGTTAACACAAGTATCTGTAATCAAATCACGGATATTAGTAAGCAGATAGATTGTTTAGAGATATGTTTATTAAACAAGACCTCTGTTCCAGAGATCTAATAAGAAACTATAGGAGTAGTAGCCTAAAAATATATACTCAAGCATTACTCAATTAATCTTGGTGACTTATTATTCTAGTCTCACCCCCAACACATATAGATATTGGAGTTATTGGAGGATCCGGTCTCTACGATCCTGGTATATTAAAAAATATAAAAGAATTCAAGATCTACACACCATACGGTGAGCCAAGCGATCATGTTATTGTAGGAGAATTAGGTGGGAAAAGAGTTGGCTTCATTCCTAGACATGGAAGAGGTCATAGAATACCTCCTCACCTCATTAATTATAGAGCCAATATATGGGCTCTGAAATTTTTAGGTGCTAAATACATAATTGCTGTAAGTGCCGTGGGTAGTCTTAGAGAGGATTATGCACCAGGAGATCTAGTTGTTCCAGATCAATTTATTGATATGACAAAAGGAATCAGAAAATACACATTCTTCGAAGGACCTGTGGTGGCTCATGTATCTATGGCTGAACCATTCTGTGAATTTCTCAGAGAAAAACTTTATGAGACAGGGAGAGAACTAGGTTATAGGATTCATGGTAGAGGAACATATGTATGTATAGAAGGTCCTAGATTTAGCACCAAGGCTGAGTCAAGAATTTGGAGAGATGTTTTCAAGGCAGATATAATTGGAATGACGCTAGTCCCTGAGGTTAATCTAGCCTGTGAGGCTGAGATATGCTACGCGACCCTAGCTTTGGTAACAGATTATGATGTATGGGCTGAGAAGCCTGTTACCGCCGAGGAGGTCGCGAGAGTAATGGCTGAGAATGTTACTAAAGCTAGAAATATACTTGAGAGACTTATACCAAGATTACCAGAGAAACCCCCACTTGAAAAGTGTTCCTGCTGTAGATCTCTTGAGACAGCTCTTGTATAAACCTATTAGGAGAAAATTACTGTATGCAGAGAGAGGAAATAATTAGATTAATTAGATCAAGACTACAACTACTTTCCCAGGAGGCTACAGCAACCAGTAAATTAAGAGACTTCCTCAAGGAACATAGCGAAGTTTATTTGCTATATACTGGCTACAGGATCAGTCCTCATCTGAGCCTATATCTGCTCTTTAAAAGTCTTGACCCTAGTAAAAACATTTTTTCAGAGGATCTAGAAGTATTCTCACTTTACATAGCACCTTATAATGAGGGGAGAGAACCAGGTATACTAATTATCTCTCCTAAAGAAGATCTGATTAAAGTCTCAAGGCTAATCTCTTCACTCATATTGACAGGACATAGAGGAATCTTGTTATCTCCAGAGATCCCAAGTGAGCTGAAACCTTTCTTAGGAGGATCTTTTCAAAATATTATTGTCCCAGAAGATTTCTTCGCTTTAGCATCTATTTATTTATTACTTAAAGCTGGTTTGCACTATATAATTTCTAAACAGACTACTCCAAGGATCTCTAAGTTGGTGAGAGAGATAGATGAATTAGGTGATGTGATTGATGAATTATGTAGCAAATATGGCTCAGAAATTGATCGTATAATTAAAATATTCTCTCAGAATTCGCCTAAGATAGATCTTGTGTTTACTCCTAGTGCAAGAGTTTTTTCTGAGGATCTTCTCGAATACGTCTTAAAATACAGGAGAGATATAGATCTGAGTATTATACCACATAACTACACTAGCAGTTTATATAGAGAGAATAGTACGGTGATAGCTGTGTATAGTGAGGCGGAGCAACAAATGATCCTTGATACGAGAAAAAAATTTCTCTTTGGGAATAGACCTTATATAGAGATTGTTTTAAGAACAGATCCTGTGATCACGCCTCTCTACATGGGTTTATTATCTAGGTATTTGATTTATCAATTAATTAATTCTTCGGTGATAAAGAAAACTTAAGAAGAGTTTAGTAAATATCTGTGGAGAAATATATTGGGTTTACCTGATACATCTCATATCGTGTTTCTATTTACATTAACTTTCTTAATAACCTTAATAGCGACTCATGTAATTGTTAAGATCTCGTTCTCTAAGAATATTGTTGGGAGAGATGTTCATAAGCCTTGGGATAGTTATGCATCAGGTATTGGAGGCATCTCACTTCTCACAGGGGTCTTAACTCCACTAATTTTTTACTCTGATGATAAGGCTTTGGTTATTGTTTTATCTAGTTTACTTGCTTTAATAATAGGTCTTGTAGATGATCTTAAGAGACTTCAAGCTATTACGAAAACTCTTTTATCTACTATACCAGGAGTTCCTCTGATTATATTCAATCAATACTATCCGTACCCTTATATACCATTTATAGGTGAGGCTAGATTGATCCTTCTTTATCCGATACTAATCCTATTAGGATACGCAGTAGCTTTGAACGCTGTTAATATGAGTGATACTCATAATGGTCTTATAGCAGGTGTGCTCTTAATATTTTTCTCATCAATACTTCCACTTATTAGAGACCACGAGATCTTATTATTTATCTTATCTATGATCGCTTCATTATCCGCGTTTCTAATTTATAACTCTTACCCCGCCAAGAGTTTTGTTGGAAACTCAGGATCCTTCATATTAGGTAGTTGGGTTGCCTCAGTGTCTTTCGTAGAGAGAATAGAATATTTGACTCTTATAGCTCTCTTCCCGCTAGTGATAAACGGTTTCTCAATAATAATCTCTGTGAGAGGTCTAAAAGAACGTAGAGAAATAACTGTAAGACCAGTCAAAGTTGTAAGTGGCTTAATATACGGAAATAAAGATCCTAAGGCGCCAGTAACTCTCGCTAATATTGCCTCTCTCAGAAAACCTCTTAGAGAGACCGAATTTGTGATAGCTGTATATATGCTTGTGTTTATCTCAACTATTTTGAGTATATCATTATTCTATGTGAAATAATTATTTATATCAAGAATCCTCTCCCGAGAGCATCTATTATTCTCTTGCTCCACTCAAGTTTTCTCTTCTTAATGCTAGAGATCACAGTTTTCTCTCTATACCATGGTTTAGAGTATTTACTCGCAAACATATCATCAAGATCCATACCTACAGTATTGTATTGATCTACTCCAAGTATCTTTGTTAGAATGATAGCTCTATCACCATCTGTGAAACCTGGGAGAGTAATAATTCTACTACATAAAGGTATACTCTGAACCGTAAATATGATTTTTTCTCTGAAATCTCGGATTACTGAAGGTATTTTAGTAGCAAGATCCATGTAGTTATCACCGTGGAAATGAATAAATGCGTATCCTCCTAGACTTAGAGTGTTCTTCAAGGCATTAATACCACCATCTAGATCCCCGACATATATGCATATCTTGGATCTGCATAATAGATCATTTAATAAATTACATACACCATCCGCACATAATATAACCCTATACTTACTCAGATCCTTTATAGATATATTCTCAACACTGGGCCCTGCACCAATTACAACAGCGCTATGCCCTTTAACAGACTTTTTTATATCCTCGATTACGTGTGTGGGTTCATCAAGATCTATAGATTTGGCAATTAAGCAAGCAACAGATGAAGCATCATATTCTTTCTCTACATCAAATCCTAGATCTGTTAATATCCTTATGTATAATAAATGGATCTTAAATATGTCATATCCGATCATGAATATCACGAATCTTTCGTATATGATAATAAAGATAAAGTTAATTCAGAAGTGGACCGGCCGGGATTTGAACCCGGGTCCTCTCGGATGCCAACCGAGCGCTCTTCCAGGCTGAGCTACCGGCCCACCACTATGATTATTTATCTACTACTTCTTTTTAAATTTTATTCAAGCATCCAAATTTTGTTGCTATATTCTTAGTTTATCTAGGAATTCTGCGAATATCTCTATGAGGTGCTCTATATCTTCTTTTGAATGTCTCATTGATGGAAGTAGATGAATAAGATCCTCTGTTAAATACAATATTCCTCTATTCCTCGCGTATACGTGGAAAACCTTTGGTAAATCCTCGTGTATTCTCTTTAATCTCGCTGTTCTAGAGTCCCATGGACGTTCTTCTGTGAAGTGTATACCCAGCATATTGCCTGCTCCTGTAGCCCAACAGATCCTGTTATTGCTTTCACATAGATCATCTATTTCTTTCCTAGCCCATTCCCATAAGCTATTGAATCTCTCATACTCCTCTCTATGCTCATAAAGATACTTAACAAGAGTGTAACCCGCAACAATAGTTATTGGGTTGCCTACAAAAGTTCCTCCATGCCCACTTCTTTCTCTACTTCTCGGTCTCTTTATTTGATCTAAGTATTCCATGATATATGATCTCCCTCCAAAAGCTCCAGCGCCTGGGTATCCTCCGCCTATGATCTTCCCATAAACTACGAGATCTGGTTTTACACCATAGTATTCTTGACCTCCTCCATATGCTAATCTGAAACCAGTTATTACTTCATCAAATATTAAGAGTGTTTGATGCTCCTCGGTTAATCGTCTGAGTTCTCTTAAGAATTCTCTCCTAGCCTCAATGCATCCTCCAGCACCTAGAACGGGCTCTATTAGGACTGCAGCTACGTCATATATTTTCAGCAGTTTTTCTACGTATTCAATGCTATTGTATGGTGCTACTAATGTATATTTTATAAAGTCCTGTGGAAGACCTAGTGTCTCGGGATCATTATATGGAGGAGATACTCCTACATGGAGTTGATCTAGTCCACCATGCCATCCTCCCTCGAATTTTATTACGTATCTTCTCTTTGTGTACGCTCTCGCGATTCTAATAGCATACATATTAGCCTCTGTGCCGCTTGACGAGAACCTTATTTGTTCAACATTTGGTAATGTCTTTGCTAGGAATTCCGCGTACTCAACCACATACGGGTTTTCGTATCCAAAGTGAGTGCCTTCTCTAGCAATATTATTGACGGCTTCAACAACAAAATCTGGTGAGTGACCTAGTATATGTGTTCCATGACCCATCCAATAATCAGTATATACATTTCCATCAACATCCCAAACATTAACATCCTTGGCCTTCTTAATGAATAGTGGGTAGGGCGAGAAGTATCTTATCGCGTAGGAAACGCCTCCGGGTAGAAATTTTCTTGCTTTTTCAAACAGTTCTGCCGATTTTTTTGTCTTCTCTCTGTAGATCCTATACTCACCCTCTACTAAATCTCTAAGTTTCTCACTTAATCTATCTTTTGAAATCATTAGATCACCGAGACATAATAGAAAATATCAAATAAAAATATAACTGCTTAAGCAAGAGGAAATTACACGAGTCTCTGATTCACTATATGAGAGACGCTGAATAACGGTTTACCATCGATCGATATAGGTATCTTAGCAGGTGGGAATCTCAAATAATTAGGTATTCTTGACAATAATCTCTCCTCATAGGTAGGTATAAGCTCGTTTTGGTAAAATACTCCTATATAGATCTTATCGCCTGGGAATACGGATTTCTCCCAGGCATTCATTATTTTATCCTCTATCTCCTCAGGATTCTTCACCACAGGATCCCAGTTGCCTAATGTCTCTAATTTTACTATTCTATTAGCATAATATTCCTTTGTATACACATCATTATATGTAGGGCAAGGCTGTAAGATATCTACTACGGCTGAGCCCTTATGAAGAATTGCTTTCTTGATCAACTCTTTTAAGTGAGGAACATCATAGGCAAATCCTCTCGCAACAAAAGTATAGCCTGAGGCTAGTGCTAGTCTAACAGGATCTATGGCATCTTGGAGATTAGGTTTGGGTAAAGCCTTGGTTTTGATGTTTCTTGGGAGAGTAGGTGACGCCTGACCCTTAGTTAATCCGTACACTTGGTTATTAAATATTAAAACTGTTAAATCAATATTCCTTCTCCCGAGAGAAACAAAGTGCCCCACTCCGATACCTAATAAATCTCCGTCTCCACCAGTTACCACCACCGTAAGCTCTGGATTAGCTAATCTAATACCCATAGCGTATGGAATGGCTCTACCATGAAGCGTGTGTACCCCATTGGCGAATACATAGTGAGGTGTTTTTCCTGAGCACCCTATTCCGCCCACAATAACTACTTTAGAAGGATCTAGTTTAATCTCTGATAGAGCCATTGTGAGAGCTGATAATATTCCATAGTTCCCACAACCAGGGCACCAATCAGGGTTCTTAGGACCTCTAAATGTTTTTAATGCCTGCATCAAACTCAAGACAGAGACCTCTAAAAAAAGATATACTCAAAAATATTTAAGCTGAAAAGAACTTGTTTTAATTAGCTTTTAAGCTGGTGCTCCAGTCACATTATATTTCTGTTTCCACGCCTCATAAGCTAACTTTAACTCGCCTTCTAAAGGAGCATTGAACCTATACCACTTACTCTTTGCCTTAGGCTCAGGAGGGGCTTGTGAAGTTGGCCATATACAGTTGACAGGACAAACCTTAACACAAGCAAAATCATCAATACATATATCCCATATTAATCTAGCCTTAGCATTCTCATCTAGTTCTAATGCTTGAACAGGGCAGACAGCTACACATGCTCCACAACTTATACATATGTCCTGATCTATTACTACCTTCTGATACTCTTTCTTCTCCGCATGTGCCAAAATAATCACCGTAGAATATGGAGTAAAAACACTAATATAAATCTGAAACCATAAATATATGGTGATCTTTAATAGTTCTTGTCGCGAGAATACTTATAAGCAAAATAAGAGACCCACTATATGAGTTAGCGAAGACTTATAAACTCTTTTACATAGGTTTCTTTGATCAGGAGATATACTTACTCATTAAATCAAAATATACAGCACCCAAGAACTTAAGCAAAAGATCAATTATGTATCTGGGACATAAAAAACATGGAATAATTATTGTCAGAACAAGCTCATACAAATATATTCTTGAGAAATATCGAGTTCTGAGAATCATCTTTGATAACGGAGGTATTTACATTGATTTTCTTGTGAAAGATACTGATGAGCTTAAACATTTATTGACAGATCTCTACAACAGAAATTTTTTTGTTAGAGTAATAGAATTGTATGATCTGAGAAGATACTTTCCTTATTTAACTAATAAACAAGAGAGGGTTCTCCTAATAGCTTATAAAGAAAAATACTTCGAGAGACCTAGAGGATCTGATCTTAATAGCTTATCTAAGATACTCGGGGTCTCTGTAGCTACAGTACATGAGCATCTCAGAAAAGCTCTATATAAGATTATACAGAAATACTTTATTGAGAATAAGGTGGTATAGATTATTGATTAATAAATTGCTACGTAAACCAATAGATCATGATCTTGTTATCGATAAATATTTAAACATACATGTTGTTTTCGGATCTATTCATCCCTTAGGAAGAATCTACTCATATCCGAAATACACGTTTTCTAGCAATACTAGAGAGGCTTCATTATGGAAATATAGAGGTGTTTACCTAGAGAGAGTTGTTCAGAGATACTCAGTAGAATATGTAGTGGATGCAATCAAGAGATATGATATCCCCACGATCTATGAGCCAGCCTACGGGGTCGCTATGCCTTATGTATCGTATAGTGATATATTAGAGTATCTTTATCCAGAGAAGAGATTACACGAGATCTATGAAAATCCAAAGACTCTACTTGAGATCAGATTAGCCGAATTTGTGGATGATCTTAGGAGCAACTTAAATATAGAGTTAGGAAGAATAGGTGTTTCAGGAAGTATCTTGGGAAGATTCTCTAATGATCTATATAGTGATATTGATGTTGTTATCTACGGTTGCGAGAATATCTCAAGAATCTACGAGAACATAGACTCAGTATTAAGACCTCTTAAAGACAAGGAGCTCGAGAGATATATAACGAATCTAGCATTACTACATAAAATAGATTTAGAGACAGCTAGGAAATTATACAGAACTTATAGAAGGGGTGTGTATAAGGATAAGAATATATCTATCATATTCCCCTCTGATCCTTGCGAATATCCTTGTAGACTAATGTCTCAACCTCTTTCCTGTGTTTCTATCAAGTTATATGTGCCAGAGAAACAGTGCAAAGCTCTTCAATACCCTGGTGAAGCTTATGTAGAAAAAGTTCTTGATAAGGATCTTAGTAATTATGATATTAGAAAAATTATTTTATACGAAGGAATTTTCTCACCAATTATTTACGAGGGAGGAGTTCTATTAGTTCAAGGAGCTCTTCAGAGATTATATGATTTCTCTACAAATGAAGCATACTACATTGTGAGTGTAGGATCTAGAGAATGTTCTTATATGGTTAAAAAATTAGAGACCTGGTAAACCCTGAGGTGTGTAGTTTAGTATTGTAGCTTTTGAAATTTATTAAGTGGTTTCGTACCATATCTTAGATATGTGATGTGATATGAGCACCGATACACCACCGGGGCAGAGATATATACCTAAGTTCGTTATATACGCGGAATTTGGTATCCCAAACATAGATCTGGATAAGTATAGATTGGTTGTTGAGGGTCTTGTGAGAAATAGACTTGAGCTAAATTACCATGACCTCGTTAAATTAATTGATACAGAATATAGATCTGATTTTCACTGTGTCACTGGATGGAGCGTTAGAGATGTTCATTGGAGAGGTATTAAGTTATCAAAGATTCTTGATATGGCTGGTGTTGATGAGAACGCTAAATATTTATACTTGGTTTCTTTAGATAATTACACCACTATTATAGACATAAATGATGCGAAAGATCCTAGAGCAATAATTGCTTTAGAGATCAATGGTAGACCTCTAAGCATTGAACAAGGTTTCCCCGCGAGAGTTTTTGTGCCACATCTATATGGGTGGAAAAGCGCTAAGTGGTTAAGTAGAATAATTGTACTCGATAAATACATAGATGGATACTGGGAGGCTCGGGGATATCACGAGAGAGGTAGAGTCTGGGAGGAGGAGAGATTTAAGGGTCATCTCGAGAGAAAACACACCAGTAGAAGACCTATAACTTCACAGTAGATCTCAACAATAATACGAGTAATGGTCGTAATGAATTAATCAATATCAAAATTAGATAAACTTAATACAAATCCTTATATTTTTGCTTGTTGATTAATCAAGAGGATTAAAAGAGGTGGTCAAGTGCCTCTCTTAGAAGTAAGAAGATTAAAAACTTATTTCTTTACTTTAAGAGGTGTTGTTAAAGCAGTTGATGATGTATCATTTACTCTCGAGAGAGGGGAATCACTAGCTATAGTTGGTGAGTCAGGTTCTGGAAAATCTACTCTAGGTTATAGTCTCATTAGACTTGTTCCTCCACCTGGAAGAATCGTTGAAGGAGAGATCCTTCTAGATGGAACAGATATAACTAAGCTCCCTGAGGATAGGATCCGAAGAGAGATTAGGTGGAAGAGAATAAGTATGATTTTTCAAGGTGCTCTCAATGCTCTTAATCCAGTTAAGAGGGTAGGTGATCAGATAGCTGATGCCATTTTAGCTCACGAGAATGTGACGAAGAAAGAAGCTCTTGAGAGAGCCGGTGAATTACTAAAAGCCGTGGGAATAGATCCTAGGAGAATAAATAATTATCCTCACGAGTTCAGTGGAGGAATGAAGCAGAGAGTAGTTATCGCAATGGCTCTAGCACTTAATCCTGACATAGTTATCGCAGATGAGCCAACCACCGCGTTAGACGTGGTTGTTCAAGCACAGATCCTCAATCTCCTAAAGAAATTAAAACAAGAAAGAAAGATGAGTATAATATTAATTACTCATGATTTATCACTAGTTGCAGAATTAGCAGATAAAGTAGCGATTATGTACGCTGGTAAAATAGTTGAGATAGGTCCTTCAGATGATATATATACTGAGCCTACTCATCCATACACTAGGGGTTTAATGGCTAGTATCCCTAGAATCGGTGGTAAGAAGGAGCTGTACTGGATACCTGGTAATCCACCAGATCTAAGATCTCCTCCACCTGGTTGCAGATTCCATCCGAGATGTCAATACACAATGGATATATGCAAGGTTAAGGAGCCTCCATACTTCAAAGTAGGGAATCTTTTAACAGCTTGTTGGTTATATGAGGGGAAGAGTAAGGAGGGTGGTTGATATTGAGTGAATTTTTCGATAAGGTATGGGGATCTGAGGATATAGTGCTCTACGCAAAAGATCTGAGAGTATACTTCTCTTTAGCAAGATCCTTAACAGAAATAATTACTTTTAGGAAAGCTAAAAATGTTAGAGCCGTCGATGGAGTAGACCTATATTTACCTAGAAACAAAGTTACTTGCCTGGTTGGGGAAAGTGGTTGCGGAAAAACGACTCTTGGTAGGGCTATAATAGGTTTAATCAGACCTACCACTGGCAGAATCTTCTATAAACCTTCTAAATCTCTCGGGGAATTAATGGAGAGTGCAGGTCTACCTAGAAAAGGAGACTACTTTGATATAACAGATGCTAGAGGAGTGATCTATAAACTTCTTAGAAGAGAGCTACAAATTGTTTTTCAAGATCCTTATGGCTCCTTGAATCCGAGAATGACTATTAAGGAGATCTTAGAAGAGCCCTTGATAATACATAAGATAGGTGAAAGCGAAAGTGAGAGACTAGAAATGGTTATAAAAGCACTTCAGGACGTAAAATTAACACCACCCGAGGAGTTTCTACATCTATACCCCTTCCAGCTGTCTGGCGGTCAGAGACAACGTGTAAATATTGCGAGAGCACTTATACTCGGCGCTAGAGTAGTGGTTGCTGACGAGCCTGTCTCAATGCTCGATGTATCTATAAGAGCAGAGATACTTAAGCTAATGCTCGATCTTAAAGAAACAAGAGATCTCACATACCTATTCATAACACATGACTTAGCTGTTGCCAGCATAATATGTGATTATATAAACATAATGTACCTAGGTAAAATCGTTGAGAGTGGACCTACCGACGAGGTTATTAAAAACCCGAAGCATCCATATACACAAGCTCTATTAGCGGCTGTTCCAGCACCTGACCCAAAGGGTAGATGGCGTATTAAGGAGGTTCCTATTAAAGGTGAAGTGCCTAGCGCAATAAATATTCCCCCAGGTTGTAGATTCCATCCGAGATGTCTGTACGCATTTGATAAATGTACAGTGCAAGAGCCACCTTACTTTGAGGTTGGGTACAAGCATTACTCACAATGTTGGTTGCACGAGATCAAGAAATAATTGATTAAAATAGCTAGTTTATTTTCTCTTAACTTTAGAGAACCCTGAATAATTTCCTTAAATTTTCTTCATAAGGAGGCTTAATAATCCCTTTCTCAGTTATTATAGCTGTTATAAGATCTGGAGGGGTTATATCAAATGCTGGATTATAGACCTCAACATCTTTAACTGTTATATATAATCTACCGAGAACTGTTCTTACCTCATCAGCCGATCTTTCTTCTATGATAACCTTATCAAATGTTGTCTCAAGATCTATAGTACTTGTAGGTGCGGCTACATAGAAAGGTATTTTATGATGGGATGCCAGTATAGCTATTGTATATGTTCCTATTTTATTAACTACATGACCAGTTCTTAGAATTCTATCAGCGCCAACAATAACTTTATCAACTAATCCTTTGCTCATGACATAACCAATCATATTATCACTTATTAACTTCACGGGTATTTTATCTCGCATAAGTTCCCACACGGTTAACCTAGATCCTTGTAGCAGGGGTCTGGTCTCCGTAGCGATAACTCTTATTCTCTTACCTTGTAGCCATGCGTATCTAATAACACCTAACGCTGTTCCAAAACCTGATGTGGCAAGAGATCCTGTATTACAATGAGTAAGTATAGTGTCTCCGTCATCAATAAGTTGAGAGCCGTGTCTACCGATCATTATATTAGACTCCAGATCCTCTTTTTGAATTGTTAATGCCTCTTCTAAAACAATTCTCCTAATTTTATCTAAATCAAAGTTATTGTTTAACGCATCTCTTACTTTATTCATAACTCTATTTAGAGCCCAAAATAGATTAACAGCAGTAGGTCTAGTTCTAGAGAGTCTCTGAGAGGCTTTCTCAAGCTCATTAACAAGTTCTTGTGAATTCTTTGCATTACTATTCAATGCCACTACCGCTAGAGAAAGCGCTGCCGCAACCCCAATAGCTGGTGCCCCTCTGATTTCAAGAGTCTCAATAGCTCTGGCGATCCTCTCTAAATCCCTGGATCTGTGCCATATCTCCTCCCAAGGAATTTTACTAACATCAAGCCACACCAAGACTTTCTCATTTAAATCTAGATAAACTGGTTTGAGCACGTTCTCTAATAATCTATTCTCATCAATCACGATACCACACCTGGATCCGCGGTAGAAGTATCTCAAAAAAATTATTATATAAGGAAAAAATAAAAATATTTTAAGGAAAAACTTGGATAAGTGAATCTCATGAGAAAATACTCGAAGCACGAGATTAATAAGATTATGAGTACTGAGAAAGTTATTGTAAGAGTAGGGCGTAAAGGAATCACCGAGGGATTAATTAATGAGATCAAGAGACAATTAAATCAAAGAGGACATATTAAACTGAAGATATTGAAAAATATTAGACCCTATATAAGAGACGAGGACGTTGAAAAATTAGCTAATAGCGCGGGAGGCAGGGTGGTTTCAAAGAGAGGGTATGTTTATTTAATAGTCTTAGCAAAACCAAAGAAAGATTAATTTTTAGGAATCATATGTCTGGTGCTTATGATCTATTTATCCTCCTTAGAAATAACGCAATAACTATCCACAAGAGAATGATTCGAGTAAATGCCATCCATTGTATAGGACTTGTTCTTAAATGAGGATCTGAATATGATATACCTAGATACTCTCTAAATACTTCACCTCTAAACCAAAAAACCATTATGAGAGTATTCAAGAGATCACTTAGTAGCAACAATAGGATCTCTGAGAAACGTGTGATTAGAAAAAGAGGAGTTATTAAAATATTCATTTGAGGAGAATAAACATATGAGACAGATATAAGCGAAGATAAACTAACTAAAGATGCGTATAACGTCTTCTTCTCTGCTTCAAGGCTCCCATCTTTCATTAGTATGTACAGGGTCACTAACAGAGGAAGAGATAACATTAAGGCTTGTGAAATACTTCTCCAGAGAGGATCCCATATGTTATCAACAAACACTATGTAGAAACAATTTTCACAGTACCACGTAGCGTGATGAGAGATGAAGTCCTGAAAAGATTTAGGGAATAATAGCATGAATACTGAAAAACCTATTAGCACAGTCTCTATAAAAATTAGTAGCATTAACGGTGCCTTGTACCTAGCATTACTTCCCTCTACTTTATGAATATAGTAGAGATATGGTATGACGAAGATCCCTGTAAATATTTTTGATAGAACGGATAAGCCTAGAATAAATGAGCTCATTAAATATCTTCTTCTAAATAAATATATTAGAGACCACATAGCGAAAGAAATAGCTACTATATCCCAATTATACATAAGGTAATAGATCATGGAGAAAGAAGCTATTGATAAAAGAATCTTTGTGAATGAACCGTTTATTTTGTACTCTCTCACTAGGATCTCAATCGCTGAAACATAGAGAATGTAGAAGAAAGCATTTATAAAGAAGAGAACGTAAACATGAACGATAATAGGATCATAATTATGTGTTATATTGATCACTAATTTAGTTACTAGAGAACTTATAGTCCATAGAAAACCTATAAAAGGTGGGTACTCGAACTTGAAATCTCTATAAGGAATACCGTATATAGTATCTCCTCTGGAGCTATCTAACGTTATTGAATAAATATCACTATATTCCCGTAATACTCCGTGTATATACACAGATGATCCAATGACTAGTAATGGGGTAAGATAGGTCAGTATAAAAGAGGCATATTTATTGACTGATACATACTCACTCATTAAAGCTCCTAGTAATATTACTCTGGCTTGTATATAATATTACCAGTCTCCTTCAGAGATCTATATCCTCTAAGTCTTCTCTCTAGTTCAATCTTGAATACATCGGATCTTAATGTATCAAGCACTTTCTGAACTGATCTCTTACCGAATCTATCACGTGGAATCACGAAATCATATATTTCCTCAGTTAATGGTATAAAATCCAGATCTTTATACAGGTCTACTACAGCCTCAATAGCTATACCTACATCGGCTCTGCCCATTTCAACAGCCGCAGCAACAGCCGTGTGTGTCTTAGCTTCGTATGTATATCCTTTGATGTATTTAGCGGGGTCTTCCTCGCCAATTAATTCTTTCAGCATCATATCAGTATAGGTTCTTATTCCAGAACCCTTGTTTCTATTAATAAATACAATATCTTCTCTTAATAAATCCTTGAATCCTTTTATGTTCTTGGGATTGTTCTTCTTGACTACAAAACCTATTCTTCTCGCATATCCTCTAACTACATAGACCCTGCCTCCAAGATTCATTTTATTAATCATATGAAGATTATATTCTCCTGATTCTTCATCTAATAAATGTGTTCCAGCAATATCTGCATCTCCTCTCTTAACAGCATACCAGCCACCTAGAGATCCAATAAAGATCCTTTTGCTGTTCTTTAATCCAGCGAAGTCTAACAATAAATCAACGCCTAAGCAGTGACTACCTATGAAATATATCTCCGGCACCTGGATCTTGCCCGAGATAAGAATCACATCAATTGTCTCGTTTTCCTCTATATATTCTCTATTCTCTGGAACTTCTATGAAACCTTCTGATAAAACAAGATTCATGACGGAACCAGATCCGAGCATTAGTGGGTAGGCAATAACATGATCTTCTCTTTCTACAAGAGCTACAGGTATAAACTCTCTGAGGCCTTTACCAGCTTCTATTCTGTAGGGTATTCTTGCTTTTATAATATCTCTTCTCTCATCTAAACCATAGATCCTTAGTATAGCAGGTTTAACAACTCTTAATAGGATCATTACTGCGGAGAATGGAAAACCCGGTAAACCGATTAACAATTTATTATTTACTTTAGCTACCACCGTAGGTTTACCAGGTTTTGTTCTTAGTCCATGGAATAGTATCTCTCCTCCTAAATCTCTGAATACTCTATAAACCAAGTCTCTGTATCCAGCTGATGTTCCACCACTAGTTATCACAACATCGTTTTTCTCGAGGGCTGAGGATATACTATCATAGATCAGCTTATAATCGTCTCTTAAGATCCCGTTATATGATGCCTCTAAACCTAACTCTTTTAGTAATGCAACAATAGTTAAGCCATTTATATCATATATCTTACCTGGTGCAAGTTCTTCACCTGGGTAAGCGAGTTCAGTACCTGTTGAGAAAACAGAGATCTTTAGTGGCTCATAGATCTTGACTCTCTTAATACCTGATGCTATCAATACCGCTAGCTCCCGAGGAGTGATCACGGTACCTCTTCTAATAACAAGATCTCCTATTGAGATATCAGAGCCTGTTTGAGAAATATTCTCACCAGGATAGGTTCCTCTTAGGATATATACTTTATCTCCAACCCTCTTAGTATACTCGCTCATGACTACTGAGTCAGCTCCTCTAGGTATAATTGCTCCAGTCGAGATTTCTACTGCGCTCTTCTCTTTTAACTCGATAGTTGGTAACTCTCCTACTTCGATTTTACCTATTACTGACAATGCTATGGGTTCGAGCTCATTAGCACCTGCAATATCTACAGATCTTACAGCATAGCCATCTACTATACTTCGATCAAATGGTGGATAATCTTTTCTCGAGTATACATCCTCAGCCAATATCTTTCCCAAAGAATCCGCAATATCTATCTCTCTGATCCTCGGGTAACCCAGATCTAAGAAAGCCCTATATAAGATCTCTATAGCCTCCTCGACAGAAACTAAGTTATGAAAAATAAGAGCATCTCTTCTACTCATAATTCTCTGTGAATTAATCATATTAACAATAATATATAAGAGTTATATGATGGAAATATTCAAAAAAATATATTACTCAGATAAGACACATAATTTTCATCTGCTTTTCTGGCCCTCCTTTATACTGCCTCTAATCGAGATCAAGAAGAATGGTAAAGAGGCTGTGAAAAAAATAGGGTTTTGCAAAGGTCTTGTTATGAGAGAATTAAAGAATTACGGCTATTATGTGACTCACGAATCAAGAGAATGTATTGATTACGCAAAGTATTTGTTAGGTAAATGGTTTAGTTTTGAGCAGATAGAAAAGATTATTGAAAAAAGCAACTTAATTAGGCATTTACATCAACTACTCCAAATCTTTAGGAACTATGGGATAGCTGTTTCTCCAAGAGATGATATTGAGGTATTCATAACAATATTCCTTTCACAAAATACTGAATATCACATAAACACTGTCAAGTGGGTAAAGAAAATCCTTGATACCTTCGATATCCGCAGAAAAGATCTGATAGATCAAAAAGTTATCGCGGAGAAAATCGGTAGAAGTTATCAACTTCTTAGATTACCGGAGGCATTAAAATGTTATCTCGATAGAAGAGAGAAGATTTTGAGAGGATCTCATAAGCTATTATTAGATTGCCCATATGTAGGTCCCAAAATTTATTTTGCTTATAGACTTCATGTTTTATTAGATCTTACAGTTGCTCCTGTAGATGTTAATTTGTACAAGTACCTCTTAAAATACGCACCTGAAATAGCATTTTATAAAAGACCTATAGAAAGATACTGTAGAGTTTTTGAATGTGAAAAGTGCCCAATCAAAGATTCTTGTATAGAGAGTATTTTGAGAAGAGAGTATAGCGTGGCTTTGGGATGGATCCAGACTGTTGTGTATGTGTATAATGATTTGCTGAGAAATAAAAATATTCATCTCTGGGATTTAACATTATAAGAAATAATATAATTAAATCGATGATTAAATTATTTTATTGTTTATTGTTCATAGAATAAGTAGATCATGCTCAATATAGCGAGTATTGTTATACCTGAAGGAATCGTTATTTCTATCCTTAATGTTACAACTGTTGAGAGTAGAGTTCCTAAAAAGAGAATTGCACCTATTATTGATGAGTACGGGATCTTTTTACACATTTTAGCAAGAAAATTATATGGTAAATCAAATATTAATAGTTAAACCAATATACCTCTGAATGCGACAACTTCAGAAATTTATAGTAATCCTCCATTTAGATTTCTTAGTCGATAAAGATCCAAGGTACATAATTTCTCTCAGTGAATACTATATACAACGGAAATCTTCTACACAAGAATTATTAGCAATATAACTCCTTACCGTATGTCTTGATCCTGCCATAACTAATATGTTTTAAACGAGAAAAGATTTATTTCAATTAATTACTAATTTAGGAAGATTTATGTATTTGCTGTATTTAACTAATATATTGAGAAAACTATTTAGAGGGTTAAATTGGTGAACAGCGATTTTATTTTTAGTAATATAGGTACTTCTAGTAGAAAAAAAGTCCACATAATAATCGATCGATGTAAGGAGTGCGGTCTATGTATCATTGCGTGTCCAAAGGGTCTGTTAACATTAGGTGAAGTCCGTAACAAAAAAGGATTTAGGTATCCCGCCATTAGGAATTTACACGAATGCTTATTCTGTAAACTATGTGAATATATATGCCCTGAGCTAGCCATATACGTCTCGTAGGTAATAGGAGGTGAAGCATATGAAAATCGATTATTTATCTGGAAACATAGCAATTGCTGAGGCAGCTTTAACAGCTGGTCTAAAATTTTTCGCTGGGTACCCGATAACACCTTCGTCAGATATATTCGAGTACCTAGCAGAGAAGCTACCTGAGAGAGGAGGTTATGTAATGCAATTCGAGGATGAAATAGCATCTATAGCCGCTGTTATAGGGGCCTCATGGACCTGTAATAAAGCGATGACAGCAACCAGTGGTCCCGGGTTCTCATTAATGGTTGAGGGTATCAGTATCGCTGTAATGACCGAGACACCACTAGTGATAGCTTATATTATGAGAGCTGGCCCAGCAACCGGCGTCCCTACGAAAACTGGTCAATACGATGTTCTCCAAGCCGAGTACGGATTTCACGGCGGATTACCTATTCCCGTTCTCTCACCTTCTAATCCACAAGAGGCATATGATCTAACAATTAAAGCCTTTAATATTTCAGAGGCTCTGAGAACACCAGTTATACTTCTCTCAGACGCTACATTAGCCGGAACATATGGAAAAGTGATCATGAGAGAATCAGCGGAGATAGAGATTCTTGAGAGAAAAAAATTATCTAGATATAATCGCTATACATACTCTTCAAAAGATCTTGTTCCACCAATGCCGTGTGTGGGTGAAGGTATAAAATTATACGTCGAGACATTAACCCATGACGAAAAAAATATTTATGTTCCCACGACTGAAGTGCAAAGAAGATTAATTAATAGATTATACAGGAAGATAATAAATAACATAAGCATGATAACAGATTACAGTTTGTATAGATATGGAAATAATAGATGTGATCTAATACTAATATCTTATGGTTCAAGTGCTTTATCAGCTAGTGTAGCTTCAAAACTTCTTAATGAGAAAGGGTACAAAACATGCTTACTAAAGATTAAATCTCTTTATCCAATAAATGAAGCCTCGTTAAAGAATTTGACCGAGGAGGCTTCGAAAATATTTGTTGTAGAGAATAATATGGGTCTTTACTATAGAGAGATCAGAGGTGTTCTAAGAAATAAGGATGTGAGGAGTGTCTCTATTATAGATCTTCATATCATAGATCCTTACGAAATTGTTGAGGAGGTGTTAAAAAGTCTATGATTATTGAAACATACACAGAGGCACATCCAATAGATAAATATGTTAGGGTAGAGAAACTACCAACTCTTTGGTGCCCCGGTTGTGGTAATGGCATCGTGATGCATTCTCTACTAAGGGTTATAGATAAGAAAATTTCTCAAGGAAAATTAGACGAGAATCAAATAGTTTTTGTAGGTGGTATTGGTTGCGCATCTAGAATAGCTATGTATGTGAATTTTGACTCAATAAGAACTGCCCATGGAAGAGCTATTCCACTGGCGACAGCAATAAAGATCCTTAGACCAGAGATGAAGGTTATTATTGTGGGAGGAGACGGTGATTTAGCTGGTATAGGAGGTAATCACTTATTACATGCTATGAGAAGAAACACAGATTTACTCGTAGTGTTAGTGAATAACTTAATTTATGGAATGACAGGAGGACAACAATCACCAATGACCCCACAAGGGATCTATACAACAACTACTCCTAAGGGGAATCCCGAGAGACCTCTTAACATAATGAAACTAGCATACGCCCTAGGGGTTAGTTTTGCCGCTAGAGGTTCTGTGACTCATCCTTATTTCTTAGACGAGATCTTCAGTAAAGCTCTTGATAGGAGAGGGTTTTCACTAGTTGAGGTATTATCAATATGCCCTGAGATCTTTGGGAGACATATTGGTTATCGTAGAGCAACAGAACTCTTCATGGAGTTTAAAAAGAGAGTGATTCTAAAGAGAAGACCCACCATTGAAGAAAGTGATTATGATTGGAACAAAGGTTTTGTGATAGGAATATACGTAGATAAAGAGGAAAACGAAACATTATCGAGTACCCATAAAAGTATCTCTTAAGCTAGGGATGAGATAATGAGAATAGAGATACTAATCGCAGGTAGAGGGGGTCAAGGAATTCTATTAATGGGTAGAATATTAGGAAAGGCTTTATCAAGATACACCAACTACTACGTGATAGGAAGTGAAAGCTACGCAGCTGAGGTCAGGGGAGGAGATTCTCGAGTAGATCTTATTATATCTGATAGAGAGGAAGAAGCTGATTTCATAAGAGTTTATAGAGCGAATATAGCTATATTCATGCATCAAGCCCAGTTAGAGGCTTATAGAGAATTTGTAGATAAAAACGCTACAGTATTTATAGATAAGACTAATTTATTTGATCGAGATCTTGTTCTGGGTAGTTGGAGAAGCTACGTAGAGCCCTATACTTACATCGCAGAGAAAATAATTGGGCTAAGTAGAGTGGCTAATATGATCGCTCTGGGACACATGATTCTTGAGACTAGAATTGTTGATATGGATAAGGTCGAGGAGATAATCATAGAGGAATTCAGAGAGGATAGAGACTTATTAGAGAAGAATATAAAAGCTTTTAGATACTACTCTCAAAAGAGACTTGATCTTTACTAACTAAAGATCTAGTTTAGATACTATCATTACATATAAGGCGTATGCTACGTATTTCACATATTCAGGATCATCAATATTCACTAGATCTCTTATACCTAAGGCCTCAAGCTCTTCAGCTATGAAATTTTTAACGTATTCTTCCTCGAATGCTTTAGGGTCTTTCTTGTAGTATGAGATTAAATCTATCAAATTCTCCACAGAGGTTAACAACTCTGGGTTTCTATAAAGATCTATAGATCGATCTACAATATTCTCTATGAAAGACTTCTTGTATGGAATATAACCTATTCGCCTAATCCATTCTTGCGCAATTTCTCTGATAAATACATCTAGCAAAGGATCCTTGATACCGAGGTTGTATATGACACTTCTAGTGGTTAGAGAATAGATCAGTATCTCGGATATATTTTGAAGAGAGTCTTCTCTTGATACCACCTCAGAAAATGAAAACAGAGGATTATTAATCAATGAGAGATCTGTGGTAACACTCGCATATTCACTTGTAGCCTGAGAAATTTCTATAGACTCATCTATAGTTAACTCACCTAGTAAAAAGACTACTACCTAATACTCAATATAAATATTACGCCAAGATCATGAATAATCAAACCTTTTAAGTTGCTTCTTTACAGAAT
>JBMFLZ010000011.1:0-39201 GCA_049970935.1 Sulfolobales archaeon
GCCCATAAATCTACCATTTATACACTTTCATTAGAGAGTTTTAATAGTTGATCGGTATCAATTCTAGTGCTTAAAATCACCTATCATCACCTGATACAACTTCCACCCTGCATCTACGTTAGAGGGCTCTCATCTATCTCTCTAGCTGAAGTTATTCTTGTCCATACATAGGGTACCGGTGTGAGATGAATAGATAAGATGATCTCAGCTACCAGTCTAACACACCTTCTACTCCTCCAGAGGTCCTCTCAGAGAGATATAAATTATTGGTGATCAGATTACGAAGCGGGGCTTACCACCAACATTATCCTCGGTATCCCTAGAGACCCTAACATCGCCAATGTACACAACCCTAGGCCCGCCCAGGACCTCATCAAAAATACTACCCGAAACTCTCAGAAGCTAGCCTACCGCTATTATATAAGTTCACATGAGGGGGTTGAGAAATCTGCTATATAAATTGATGATAAATGCATGCTCTTAGAGACTAGATCTTTAGAGCCCACAGGAGAAATGCTAAGACCCCTGTTAATAGCGATAGTTTAGTCACAGATCTTGCGTTCACGGATCTTTTTATAGCCTCCGTCTCGCTTCTTGAGGTTAGTATGATGTATGATGCGTATAGTGAGAGTATCACTGTTAATAATGCGAGTATTAGATACATGTATGAGGATCTATATAGGAATGGTATAGTTAGTAGCGAGAGAATTATTAGATTAAGGATCGTAGCGATCAAACCACTTCTTCTATAGCCCAGCGTAGTAGCCAATGTCCTAACACCAAGTCTTCTATCACCCTCAATATCCTCAACACCCTTTATTATTTCACGGACTAGTGTGAGTAGAAAAGCAAATGTGTAGGGTACTAGCACCATAACCGATAGATTCTTTAAACCAATTATTCTCTCAGCATATGATAGAGATCCGTAGATAAATAGATTTGCCGTCGCTAACGAAACCAATAGATTCCCAATAAAACCACTTCTCTTAAATCTCGAGTTATACGAATCAACAATAAACACATTTAATATCACAAATAAAGAAGTGGCCAAGCCTATCAAGAGCAGAGAGTACGCGACAGAGAATGCGTAGAGAAACACAGATACTCTTCTGGCTGTGACAGGATTAATATCTCCTCTAGCAAGAGGTCTCCAAGGCTTAGAGATTCTGTCTATCTCAAGATCAAAATAATCATTAGCTATATAACCTCCTGCAGCAACCGCGAGAGCAGGCACAGAAAGAAATATGGTGTTTACTACTAGTATTGGTAAATTACTTAGATCAGTTTCAGAGGCGACAGCGGATCCTACTAATACTCCTAGGAAAGATAATAGAACATTATTTATCCTAATAATCTTAATCCAAGAAATTATGTTTCTCACGATCAGAACTAGATCACCGCCTCCTTAGAGGAGAAATATCTATTACCTAACCAGCTCCAAATAACTCTTACGTGTACCCTTGGATCATTTGTATCAATAGATTTTCTATCGATATCTAATTCAATTTCTCTCGAGGTTCCACTAACTCTTTTGCTCGCTACAGTCTTCCCCTTGTGTAGAGCTACGACTAATATCTCCGAGACGTCTATCTCACCGGAATTATCCACATAGATCTTTAGAATAGAACTCTTCTCCTGCTCCCTTAAGACACTGATCTCATTGATATAATAGTTTGGCTCCTTGAATCTTCTCTCCTTAGATAGTATGATGGGGATATATACACCGCCTCTCAAAACCTCGAGTGAGAATTTATTTACGCCACTAGGTAAAGTGATCGTGTGTTCCTCAACACTGCCTAAAACCCTAGAATCATTTCCTACAACTATTTCTGTATTCGCCGCCAACGGCTTCAGCACGAGATATACATTATGCTCTCTGCTTGGGTCCCCCGGGATCTCTATAGTGACTTTTTTACCGCTCTCCAAGATCATAGGATCCTCAAATAAATAGACTCCTGGTCTACTCTCCCCGCTGAGAACAGTGTATGTCGTTAATAAACCCACGAAATCAAGACTCGAGGAGTAGTCGCCTTTATACTCTATGTAGATCTCATTGGTGTTGCTAAGCGTATTTTTTATAGGTGTCACATCATAGAGAAGAAGTGATAATTTCTTATTTCCATACACAACTTCTTTGAAGGGTTTTAATATCCTCGAGATATTAAATTTATTAAGAGAGATCCTCCATCTACATACTCTGTAATCGAGATTAACAGGAGAATCAATACTCATAACCAGATAAGCTCTCTCTAGCCTCTCTCTAAATTCATCAAAGATCTCTAGAGAGAGTCTCAGCTTATTATCTCTAAGTCTCTCGGAGACTGTGTGTGTTGATATAAAAAATAGATCTCCTTCTAACCACAATTATTGGCACCAGTACCACGAATATATAGCTTAGAAAAATTTATTTTAATACTGAGAGACTAGTCTTCAACAAGTGATCTAGAGTATCTAGATAATCGCCTCAACATATCTAGCTTCTCCTTATCTCCTAATTTAGCTCTTTCAACAGCCTCCTCAAGAGTCATGATGGTTCTCTCGAGTAGCTCTCTCCTCACTTTGTAAGGAACACCATCTTTTCCACCGTGAGCATAGGAATATTTAAATGGATCAATTGGGTGAGTAACAGGGTCTCTATTAGAGGGAGGCGCATTGTAGATCAGGTCTGCCACAAGAGCTAGTGCTCTCACGACTTCCGCACCGAAACCTCTTATATTGAGTGCTTCTGCAATTTTCTCGGCTCTTTCTAACTGAACTTTATTTATTGTCTCAATAAATTCTTTAGTTATATTAATAGGTCTGTAGAATGGTACTGAGTATCTTCTCTCGATCGTGACTATATTCTCCGTAGAATTTTTTGAGAACATTGTTAAGCTACTCAAGCCTTTTAGTCTAGCATTTACTACTCGGATCTCTGAAAGAATCTTAGATGAGCTTTGTTTCAATAGATCCTCGATGACCTTAATAGTTTCTCTAGATCCTTCATCAACTAAGTTAATAGGTTTCAAAATATTATTGGAGGCTACTCCAGTGTGAGGATTAATTAGATCATCTAAATTAAGAGATGATTTGCTGAGATGATATCTCCTAGCCATTCTATTACTTGTATTCATCCCCTGCTGAATAACAACCCAATTCCCCCCAGATGAGATTAGTAGTGAGTGATGGTACAGCGTGTATCCATCTTGTAGCAAAACTCCATCTATTTTCGCTGCGACACGACTTATTTTAGTAAAAAGATCCTTGTGTTCTTCACTGAGATCTAATCTATTAACTGCTAAGGGTATCTCGTCGATAGTTCTTCTAGAATACTCTCCTTTTCCGCCCAAGACTAAGAAACCCAGATCCTCGCTCCAAGTAATTTTCTTAATAACTGCTGTAACGACTGTTGTTGAACCACTACTATCCCAATCCATACCGATTATATTATTGAAGGCTTGGAACCAGAGAGGATCTGAGAAGAACTCTATTGTTTTATCAGGTCCATAGATCTCATTTAGAACCAAGAGAATTGCTCTAGATAATCTCTCCATATAATTCAGTAGCCATCTGGGCACGTGCCCATCATGTAGTGGTAATTCAGCTACTCCACTCATTCTCCACTAACTAAATTAATTATAATGAAACCTTATTAGTTACAGGTGAACTCATGCTCTCTGGAGAAGATGTCGAGAGATACTTCACTCGATTAAGTAATAACTTCTTTGTTATATACACAGGGATCGAGCCTTGTAGAGACTACATAAATACGTATCTCATAAAAACCTCCGCTGGGAGAGGAATTATTATTGAGCCAGGTCCTCACAACTCTGTTGAGATAGTCTATGAAGTTCTTAAGGTTTTGGGAATAGATAAATCTCTTGAACTCATAATTCCTACTCATGTTCACCTAGATCACGCAGGAGGATCTGCTAAATTAGCTAGATTAACTGGAGCTGCTGTGATGGTTCACCCAAGAGGTATTCCTCATATAAGAGATCCCTCTAAACTCTGGGAAGCCTCAAGAGAAGTTCAGGGAGATATAGTAGATTTCTACGGGAAACCTGAGGAGGGCTATAATATAGAGATCTTAGAAGCAAAAGATGGATTAGATGTGGTTTTAGATGATGTGACACTCAATATTATCCATACACCAGGACACGCTTCTCATCACATTTCTATACTATGGAGAGAAGAGTCAATATTATTCACCGGGGACTCAGCTGGTATATACCTACCCGAGCTAGATATAGTTCTACCAACAACCCCTCCACCATTTAGATATGAGAGCTATATGGAGTCTCTCAAGAAAATGATTTCTCTAGAACCAAGTAAATTAGCCTTTACTCATAAGGGTGTTAGAAAGAATCATGGTTTACTCACGGAACACTATGAGCAAATGAAAAAATGGTTCGAGGCACTGATCAATATTGGTGAGAATGATCCTCAGAGGATCCTTAATATATTAAGTGGCGTCGATCAATTCGTGAAAATATATCTAGAGAATATTGATAGAGACTGCATAGTAAATAAACACAATATAACTATGACTATAAATGGTTTCTTAAGCGAGATCCGGAGACTGAAAAGCCAATAGATCTCTTAAATATTAAATCTCTTAAAATAATGAATATATTAGGTGTTTCATACGGAGAAAAAGAGACTATTCCTAGACCTAGAGAAAGAAGCAGTTGAATGCGGTGGTGTAGTTGCGGCATTACTAAGCTACATGAAGAAACTTAAGACAGGTGATGAGTTATTAATAAAAGCTGGAAAAGATCAGGTGGATGAATTAAGGGAGTCTCTAGATCTATTCTCAAGATATGGTTTAATAAAGATTGTCGAGAAAAAATCTGAGGATGAAATTATTATAGAGAAGATCAAGTAAAAAAGATGCCCCCGGTAGAAAATTATTAATTTATTACCTAGATCTACTCAATAATTTTCTTATATACAAGATAGTTAGATACCAAGTGGCTAACCAGAGAATCGTTAGTAATCCACCAACGAGTAATAATGCAATATTTCTATAGAGAGGATCCTCTAGAGAATTCATTATTAGATCTCTAATAATGGAGAGAGTAAATAGGTAGAGAACCAGTAATGCGAGACCTGATAAATAGATCGATAATAGAGAAGAGAATGCGGATAAAACTCCTCCCAGCCTAGGGTAGATAGGGTCTTCAACACCCTCCTCCGATGATCTAGACATTAAGATACTCTCCGTATAAGATTTATCACTGATATATAAAGATTGGTTGTTTATCTTTAACTATTTGAGGAAATAAATTATTGTGGAGACATGTTTACTGCTTAGAGGATGGTAAGTGATGGTTACTAATCTACCACCTGAGGCTAAGGCTAAATTCGCTAAGTATCAAGAGGCTAGGACACCTGAGGAGAAGCTTCAGGCTCTTCAAGAATTCTTATCAGCTGTTCCTAAGCATAAGGGTACTGAAAATCTTGTTAGATGGATTAGAAGAAGAATGGCTGAGCTACGGGAAGAGATTGAGGAGAGTAAGAGAAAGAGCTCAATGAGAGGTGGTGGATTATCATTCTTTGTCTCTAAGGAGGGAGATGCTCAAGTAGTGATCCTGGGTTTTACGAAGTCAGGTAAATCACTTTTTCTTAAGAAATTAACTAATGTTAAGATTGAGGTATCAGATACTCCATATACGACTACTCATCCTGTTTCTGGGATGTTTATTTATAGAGACATATATTTTCAGTTAATAGAGACTCCCTCGCTGACCCCTGATCCTGAGTCTAAGATTAATAGAAGATCTATTGGTTTAGCTCGTAACGCTGATGCCTTAATTATTCTCACGGATCTATCAAATGATCCTGTTTCACAGTATAGAGAGATAGTTAAATTATTGGATAATGAGGGTATAAAGATCACTAAACCCAGAGGTAGAATAGAGATTATCAAAGCCCCAGACATAGGTGGTTTAAGAGTAGTTTCCTATGGAAGAATAATCGGTGGAACACTAGATGATGTAAGAAAAATAGCTGAGGGATACAGGATCTATAGAGCTGAAATAAGGATCTATGGAGAACTCTCACTAGAGGATATAGAGGATCAGATACTTGGGCTATACACGTATAAACCAGCTATAGTAATTGGGAATAAAAAAGATCTTGTCAAGACAGATATTTCCTGCACAGAACTTAGGAATAGTGTCCCTGAGGAAATACCTGTCTTATGTGTATCTAGTTTATCCGGGGGATTCGAGGAGGAGCTAGGTTCTTCACTTATGAAAATACTTGATCTTATTAGGGTATATACTAAACCACCAAATGGCGAAGTTTCAAAGAAACCACTTGTCATTAAGAAAGGAACAACTGTTCTTGAGATAGCTAAGATGCTTCACGAAGATATTTACAGAGGATTTCAATTCGCCAGGATCTGGGGATCATCAGTTAAGTACCCGGGAGCTAGAGTAGGGGGCCAACATGTTGTTGAAGATGGTGATATAATAGAGATCCATTACAAGATAATTAGGAGAGATTAGAAAGAAATTAAATACTTATTTAGCACCGAATTTATTATTCCACTCCTCGTATACTTTAATAGTTTCAGGAGAGACACTAGGTTTCCTCTTAGACAAGGCATTCATAAAATCTCTCATGGAGACTGGTCTAGGCTCATTAATTCTTCCTTCAAAAAGATCCTCTAGAGAATTCTCGTAAGCGTCTCTCACCAATTCTCTTATATCACTTGCTGAGAAACCCTCGGTTGCTCGAGCTATCTCATCTAGATCTACGTCATCAGCTAATTTTATTGATTTAGTATAGTGTCTTAGAAGAGCTTTTCTCACCTCAAGATTTGGATTGGGTATATAGATCCTTTTCTGAAATCTTCTGAGGAAAGCTATGTCTAATAGCCAAGGCTTATTAGTTGCTCCAATAACAAATATTAATTCATTAGATCCTTTTGTTTGTATACCGTCCATCTCTTTCAGAAATTGATTTCTTGCTCTAACCTCGCCACCGACCTCAGCTGTATGAACACCCATTAATGAATCTACTTCATCTATGAATATAACGACTGGGACACCTCTCTGATTCCATATATTTCTTGCTTTAGCAAATATCTTGCTAACATTCTTCTCAGCATCACCCAGCCACTTAGACATTATGTCTTTAGCATCTACCTCAATAAACGCAGCATTTATTTCTCTAGCTACTGCGCCAGCAAGCATTGTCTTACCATTCCCGGGTGGCCCAAAGAGAAGCACTCCTTTTATCCAGCCAAGATCGTTTGGGAAAAGATCTGGTCTCTTGACCGGGAAAATAATAGATCTTCTAATTATTCTTTTCGCATCCTCGAGATCCACAATATCATCAAAAGTGATTTTAGGGGGCGGCTTAACAATATCCTCTAGATCATCTCCTCCGCCTCCCCCTTGTGATATGCCTCTTAAATCAGAAGAGGATAATGCCTGTAGATTTTTTTCAATGAATTCAGCTCTCTTCTCATATTCTTTGATGTACTCTATATACATTTCTCTCATTGGGATATCTCTGTGCATAGAAAGGATCTTTTTAAGGATCTCAGCAGCCTTCCGATAACTTTTGGCGGCTTCTTCATAGTTTCCTCTTCTCTCCATCATAACTGCTTTATCAGCATATTCCTTAGCTAATCTCTCTAGGGCAATTGTTGAGTAGCCAGTCACTGAAGACACCAGTTAGAGAATACTCTATGTTTCTCGAGACTTATTAACTATATTGATTCTACCCTTCGCGACGAGATTATCTAATGCAACCTTTACCTCATCTCTTGAGTAACCATAAACATTACAGAAATCATTTATATCTAAGAAACCACCTCTAGAAATTATGTAATCTAGTAATTTTTCCTCAACCTCCTCGATTCTAGTAGGTCTCCTATACTGCTGGTAACCACTCTTGATGGCTGCATTACTCGGCACCTTAGCTAATTGCTCACTCGTTTGAGCCGGTGCTGTGGATGTCTCTTGAGCTTTAGGGGCTGCTATAGCGAATGTATCTGATGGAAGTGAGATGTCTTGTTCAATAAGTGGTTTATTAACTAACTTAGTGAGTTCTGGAATAAGCTTAGGTAGCTTAGACTCTACCATTCTCTCTGCCTCGGTGATTATTTTCTTCATTAACTCCTCAGCTTCTTTATTAACTAGTCTAAACTGATCTGCACCCTCTATAGGAGCGGGTATAGATGATGAGCTGAGAATATAGTTTATTTCTGAGGAGATCCTATCCAGAGATAACGCGACACCTGGTACAATAGGTGCTATTTGTGTCTTTAAGTACTCGATTGAATTTCTCGCGGATAGTAGAGTAGGCATTAACTTATCTAATTCATTTAGTGTCTGCAACCTGATCTTTAATTGCTCCAAGAAGTTGTAAGATATCGTTAGTCTCTTGTATATATTTCTGATCTCAACAAGTTCATTAACGTAGATTGTTGCTCTAGCAGTATTCTTCTCAGCAACTGCTCTAAGAGCCAGGGTATATAGATCTTCGTATCTCTTCTTTAATTTTGTCATTACCTCATCAATAGACATCAGTGAACTCTCGATCTCCGCTATAACATTCTCGAGAGTTCTCTTTATAGTTGATGATCCTCTCTTAAAAAACTTCGCTATACTCCCAAATACTCCTAATATACTTATCTCAGTACTCCTCTTTATCCCACCCTCATAGTCAAACACCAATTTCAACACTCCCCTGAGAAATTGTTTTTATTTAAGTAACTATGTAGTGATGATCACGTTGATAGGACCTTGTTGCTCTGCTTTGGGGATCTGAGGAGCTGGTTGTGTTTGTTGCTGTGGTTGTTGTGTTATTTGTGGTGTTTTTATAGGTGCTGTTGTCTCAACCTCTAATTTCTCTATTAACTCAAGATGTTTCTCAAGATCTCTTTTTTCATCAATTAATCTATTTCTAGAGCTCCTAAGAACATCTATTGAGGCCTTGAATCTCTGCTCACTAATCTCCCCAGATGAGTAGAGAAGTTTTAAGTGATTAGTTGCTTTATCAACATGCAGGATCTCATCTTCTATCTCACCAAGTCTTTTTCTTAGAAGAGATCTCACTTGCTTAGCTTTTTCTCTTAATCTTGATAATGTTGCGTCTATTTGCTTCTTCATTTCTTCATAGGCTTGTGAACTTATTTCTTTGTTTATATAGAGATCCTCTATAGCTCTCGCTCTCTTCCTGGCTCTATCTAGTTGAGCCTCTACTTTCACAGCCTCTACTCTCCACTCTGGTAGAACAATTATTCCGTCATGAGAAACAACTATTCTCTCAGCACTAATGTACTTAATAGAATAATCCTCGCTCACGATCTCTATACCAGATATATTACCATCAACATCTGAGTAAGCTGATGTTAATACGCCAAGAACTCTTCCATAAGGATCTGTTACTTTGGAACCCATGAATTTCTCAATTTCTTCTAACACAACCATGCTACCGCCTCGGAAGAAATGCTTTAACTAAAAATGCTTAAAAACACCACGTGGTAATGAATCAATGGAGTTAGTCAGAGGGCTTTTTTAATCATCAATCATCGCTTTTAACCTTCATCATCCAAGTGATCATGTATACTAAATATTTTTAAGCTTAAATAATCAGAGCCTTTGAAAACGGGTGATTAAGACGAGCACTAGTAACCAAGCTGTTGAAGTAGTTAAGTCTTATATTGAAGGTATTATGGGGACACTAGGTGGTGTTAAAGGATCTATTGCTCTAGCGGGTATAATATTAGTAACAATAATTATTTTAGTATATATAGGTTATGGGATCTACAAATTCCTTAAAATATCTCTTAGATTAAGACCTCATGAATTCGCATTAGCAATATTAGCACTTGGTTTATCACTTATTGTAATAGCGATACTGATGCCTTAAAAAGATCTTTGTTATATTTTTAGTAGAGATCCTGAGAAGACGCTTTCATCCCCTAAATAATGTTCTATTCTCAGCAACTCATTGTACTTAGAAGTTCTCTCAGATCTAGCTGGTGCTCCAGCCTTAATGAATTCACTGTCGAGACCAACAGCTAGATGAGCTATAGCGTTATCCTCTGTATCACCACTTCTATGACTTATAATAACAAGTAAATTATGCTCCTTTGCTAATTTCACGAAGTCTAATGTCTCGCTGAATGTCCCAATCTGATTTATTTTAACTAAGACACTACTCACAGACCTCTTCTCAATACTTCTCTTAAGTCTCTCAATATTTGTTGTTAAATGATCGTCTCCAACAACTCTTGTTCTCTTTAGGGAGCTAGTTAATTTAGAGAAATTCTCGAAATCCTCCTCATAGAAAGGATCCTCAATAGACAACAGCTTGTATTCATCAGCTAATCTCAAGTAGAGATCTAGTAGCTCCTCTGGAGAGATCTCTTTTCCATCTACAAGATACTTATCTCTCTTCTCATCATAGAATTGTGAGGCTGCTGCATCAATCGATATATATACTTCCTCAGCGAATGAGTAGCCTGATTTATTTATTGCCTCCACAAGTAGTTTAAGAGCTTCCTCTACTCTTGATAGTGGTGGAGCGTACCCGCCCTCATCACCTACATTAATTGCTTGTGCACCATATCTGCTCTTAAGAATATCTTTCAGGGTCTTATAGATCTCTACACCAGCTCTCAACGCATCAGAGAAACTATTGAATCTCACGGGAACAATCATGAATTCTTGGAATGACAAGTTATTTCCTGCGTGAACACCTCCGTTAATAATATTCATCATAGGCACAGGCAGTTTTCTAGCTCTTAAACCACCTATGTATCTGAAGAGAGGCATTCTATAGGTGTCTGCCGCAGCCTTTAGAACAGCTAGGCTTGTTGCTGTAATTGTGTTGCCTCCTAGCCTTGATTTATTAGGTGTGCCATCAAGCTTAATCAAGGTGTTGTCTATGTATCTTTGTTCACGTGAGTCTAGGCCTCTTAAAACAGGCTCTATGAATCTCTTCACATTCTCAACGGCTCTATAAACAGATTTTCCACGAAATATCCTTGGGTCATTGTCTCTTAATTCAAATGCCTCATGAGCTCCTCTTGAGGCTCCTGCTGGAGCAATTGCTCTACCAGAACCCCCTCTAGTATTCACCACCACCTCAATAGTTGGGTCTCCCCTAGAATCAAGTACTTGAAGTGCGTCTACGGAGATTATCTCGAATAATTCTCTCTCCAATGCGCTCTCCTCGAAAAATATTTTAGTGTTATCGTATATATATTCTCTCTTAAAATTTCTCTTGGAAATAAATTGATTACAGATCTATGGCTACTAATTTACCCAATAACTCTCTCAATACTGTCTCCTCTGATAAAATCTTATTACGGCGGAAAAGTTCATGATAAACCATTCTCAATAGTTTATTCACTAGCTATATTCCTTCCTCTATACACTTACCTCGTTAAGAGGATAGTTAATGGAGGATTTCTATACCCATATTTAGTAGCATTATTCCTTATCACACTTCTATATCACATAATTTCTCTAAGTAAAATTATTAGTTTCGATTCATCTAGTGTTGGGATCAGAGAAGTGGTATTTACTACAAGCTACGTGACACTAGTATTAGCAATATTAGTTTTTTCATGATATATTATATTAGATGATGAAGTGGGCAGCCCGTGAGAGATGATCGTGCATAGCTCACTCTGAGAAGATCTTCTTAAAATTCTTAATAGATATCACTAGATTAATCACTAGGTGAATATGTTGAGTGAATGTATTTTCTGTAGAATAGTCTCGAGGAGAGAACCTGCGTATATAATATATGAGGATAATGACACGATAGTGTTCCTAGACAAGTACCCTATGAGCTACGGTCACCTACTTGTTGCTCCCAAGAAGCATTTCGCTGATGTAGTTGATACACCACCGAGTCTGGTAGCGAAGATATTTCTCTTGGCCCGAGCCTTTGGTGTGGCTACGATGAAGTATTTAAATGCCTCTGGATTTAGAATCATGACTAACAAAGGATCCTCAGCGGGTCAAGTAATATTCCATTTTCATGTTCACGTAATCCCTAGATACGGATTTGGTTCACCGGGCCCGATCGAACCTAGAGAAATTATAAGAGAAGATGTAGCCACCGAGATCACTAGTAAGTTGAGTAAGGCGGTGTCTGATAAAGAGATCAGAGATCTTATTGAAGGAAGAATATAATCTATTAGGAACCGCCATGAATCTCATTTTCAATTAATTCATTTATCAAAGGATCTTTACTAAAGATCTCTTTCAGCAATTGTTTAGAGACAGCTGTTCTCAATATTCTTGTCTTGCCGTATCGACCTCTATTAAGTATTCTCGCGGAGATCAATCCTAAAACCTCTAGTTCAGAGATTATGTCACTAACTCTTCTCTGTGTCACAGGAGAGACACCTAGTTTCTCTGCTATTTCTCTATATGATAAATAGAGATCGCCTGTTGTTAGCATCTTACTATCTTCTTCAAGCATAATTGTGTACAAGATCAATCTACTGTGAAATGGTAATGTAGAGACTAATTGGATTACCCGTTCTTTCTCTAACTCGTTATAGGCTTTGTAGACGTGTTCCTCAAGTACTTTTTCAGCACCTTCTCTCTCAGCGATTTCACCAGCGATCCTAAGAAGATCAAGTGCTCTTCTAGCATCGCCATGCTCTCTCGCAGCTAGTGCCGCACAGGTTTTTATGGCTTCCTCTGAGAGTGCTCCCTCTCTAAATGCTTTCTGAGCTCTGTCTCTCAAGATATCTTCTAGCTGAAGAGCATTATAAGGTGGAAAAACAATTTCTTCTTCTCCTAAGCTACTTCTAACTCTGGCATCGAGGTTCTCAACGAATCTTATGTTATTAGTGATCCCAACGATACTTACTCGGGATCTAGAGAGATCTTCATTAATTCTACTTAGTTTATACAGTATCTCATCGCTCTCATTTCTAGCCAAGAAATCAATCTCGTCTAGAACAATTATATATATCCTCTGATTACTATCCAGCACCTCGCGAACTCGTTTATAGACCTCAGCAGTTGATAAACCTGTGAATGGAAGTTTTAGACCAAGGCTCTCTCCAATAGCTGATAGAACCCGGTAAGAAGTATTTTCAATACGAGAATTCACATAAATCCATCCAACAGGTCTGTTATACTCGCGGCTCTTCTCGCTAAGTCTCTTCAACACATATTTTACAACAGCTGTTTTACCAGTTCCTGTTAAACCATAGATAAATACGTTGCTTGGTCTCTCGCCTTGGAGAGCTACTGATACTATTGAAGCAAAATTCTTTATTTGCTCCTCGCGGTGTGGAAGATTCTCAGGTATATAATCTGGTCTAAGAACCTCTCTATTAGTAAATATCTTTGGTGAAAGTGCTCGAGAGAATATTTTATCCAAGATATCCAGAGGAAGCACCTGAATAAAAAGTCTCATGAGAAGTATATATTACATGAGTAATATGAGAAATATTTGATCTGTGGAAAAAAGTAGTACTGCTTACTTATATATCCCAAAAAATCTTTATTGTTTCTCCGGAGCTTTCTTCAGAATAAAGATCTTGGAGCCAACTATAGAGCCACTAGGTACTAGAGCTAGTGTTCCATCGTCTTTTCTCACGTGGGTGAATAGTGCTGAGACATCCTCTACAGTGCCTTGTTCACCTGCTACAATGACGTAGTCTCCTATCTTAAATGGTCTAGCTATTAGTAGGAATAAACCAGCTACTGCTTGCCCAAGTACTTGTTGTGATGCGAAGCCTATCACTATACCTAAGAAGCCGCCTAAGGCAACACCTGCTGCCCCACCCGCTACTCCACCTGCTATAGCGGCTAGTAAGGCACCTATTCCAACGATCATCATAATGCTTCTGACTGCTGCCGCTGTTGGATGCGGGTATTTTACTCTCATTGACCAATACATAAAGTTTGCGAAAGATTTTACTATGAAGTAGCCGAAGATTAATGCTAGCACTATGTTTATGTATGCCCCGTATGGTTCTAGGACTAAGCCTCTGTAGTCGAAGATTGGTTTAAGCACCTCTGGTAGAACACTATTTACTATCGCTGAAATAATTATGTATACAGCAATCCATACTACTAGGTTTACTAAGCTACTTGAGAGATTTCTAGCAACTAATGCTTTCTCTTCGCTCATTATAGATCCTGGAAAATATTGTTATTAAAAACTTAAATATTTTGTAGTCCAAACATTGGTATTCGTAGCAACTATAAGTACTTGAGCACAATTATTGTTTCATCGAGAGGAATTTTATCTTTGCTATCTTCTATCTCTAGGTAATTCTTGTCACTCACAATATACTTGATTCCTCTTTTCTCAGCTTCTTTGAGCAACGGATCTATTGTAGAGAGTGGTAGATTGACTCCTTTAATCCAGTAGTGTATAGGTATCATTATCTTAGCTTTTAATCTCTCGAAAGTATCTAGAGCCTCAACATGATCAATTGTGAAGGTTCCCCCGACAGGTAGAATAGCTATATTTACATCACCAATCTCCTTTAAATTACTTTCTGTTAATACATGTCCTAAGTCGCCAACATGAAGAATTGATATGTTTCCAGGGGTAGTGATTTTGTAGACTATATTAATTCCTCTCCTCTTACCTGACTCCTTGTCGTGGAAAGTCTTTACACCGAGTATTTTGAAGGGTGATGCTTCGAAGGATCCCTCTCTCATTCTGAAGATCTTTGTGTCGCTTCTCGAAACAACATTCACAGCGTTATGATCGAAGTGTTCGTGTGTGACTAAGACATAGTCTGCCTTGATCTCTGGTCTCTTGAGACCTATCGAAGCTCCATCGTGAGGATCAATAACGAGTATTTTTCCGTAACCAGAGATTGATATACACGCGTGCCCATGCCACGTGATTTTTATAGTCTCCATATAAATCTCACCAAATAAGTATCTTCTCAGAACAATATTAAATTAAGAGATCCTGTGGATTTCAAATATATTTTTAAAACTCATATTCTTCTCGGGTGAGGATAATTTGTCAAGTGAGTATATAGCCTCACTATCATTCTCTGATACCAAGACACTCTTAGCACTTGTTGATGTGTTGAGTTCATTAGTTGATGATATCTTAATAGACATATCATCTGAAGGGGATCTAAAGATAGTTGCTGTTGATCCTGCTAAAGTAGCCTTAATAGAGGTGGAGATGCCTCACGAGAGTTTTCTTGAGTACAGCATTAAGAAGAGTATTAGTCTCGGGATCTCAACAAAGAATCTCTCAATGGCAATGACAGATGTTAAGAGAACCAATAAAGTATCTCTAAGAGGAGACGAGGAGAATGTTGTAATTGTTATTGAGGGTATCCCCAATAGAACTTTTGTATTTAGAAATCTAGAGATACCACGGGAGGAGATTCCTAAGATCGATATTGAGTTCCCAGCAAAAGCCTCGGTTCTCCCAGACCCCTTCGCGACTGCTATATCTGATCTCTCTGCAATAGCTAATTACATAAACTTTAGATTAACACAAGACGTCTTAGAATTAAAGGACTCTGATACCCAGAAGAGAGTTATTAGATTATCTAAAGAGAATAATTCATTGCTTGATGCATCAGTTGAGGGAGAGGTATCATCAGATTATGACGCCTCTTATCTAGCTCCATTATCTAAATTGATTAAGTTATCATCTGCACTTGATATATACTTAGGATCTGGTATTCCACTAAAGATAGATCTGGGGTTATCGGCCGGTGGAAGAGTAGTTTATTATCTTGCTCCCAGGGCATAAAAATTTTTGAATGATTTCTTGATTTAATAGGAAAATTTTTAGGTTTCTACACTCTATAACTTATAGAGTATGACTAAAATGAGGAAAAGATCTTTAGCTGGTTATGAAGAGATTGATGAGAAGGATCTTATGATACTAGAGATCCTTCAAAAGAATAGTGATATAACATTCACGGATTTAGGTAAGCAACTCAAAATCAGTGCATCAACAGCGTATAATAGAGTTAAGAAACTAAAGGAGACAGGTTTAATAAAAAGGATCGTTGCTATAATAGATTACGATAGACTAGGCTATAGAGTAAAGGCACTGATCTTTGTTAAAACAGATCCTAAGAAAATCGATAATGTCGTTGAGGCATTGAAGAAGAAAGATAGAATAGTAGCTATCTACGACGTAACTGGTGAACCAACTCTAGTGGCTATGGCTATAGCACGTAATCACGTTGATCTAGCTTCTCTACTAGATGAGATAGGCAAGATCGAGGGAGTTCAATCAACTAATACCATGATTATAATGAGAACATTTAAAGAAAGTTATGAATTGTCACTCACACAGAGCTCTAGTGAGGTTTCTGAATAGAGTTTAAGTATGTGAGAATGGGATTTGGCGAAAGATTCTTATATTTAATCTGAAAAATATAATTAACTTGGTTTTCTAGACTTATGGGTGCTTATATGGACATAGTGAGGATCTTTATTAATAATATTAAGAGAGTATTCTCGTATGCTGAAGAGAATAAATTAGGTAAAATGATTATCTTAGACGAATCAAATCAGGCTTGGGTATCGAGTCTCAGGATAAAAGGATCTGTGTTAGCAATAGATGTAAATAATAAATCCCTGAGATACTATACACCAGCTCTAGAGTATTGGAGAGCTGAGGAGATACTAAAAAGATACAGTGATATCTTGAGTATTGAGACACTAGCTTATTTCAGATACAAAATTGAGGTGCCTGAGGATATTAAAGTTTTTGAAGGAGGCTATGTGGATGTTGTGAAAAAAGAGTTTATTGATTGCTTAGAGAAAAACGTAATCTGTGGTTTAGATATTGTTCCTCAAGAAATCAAAGAAATTGTTCAAGAGAAATACAAAGACATTAAAGAAGATATAAGCAGTCTTCGAGCAATTAAATCTGATGAAGAGATCAGTCTCATAGCTAGAGCCACAGACATATCTATGAAGGCTCTCGAAAAAGTGATTGATGAGGGAATTATCGGGTACTCCGAAAAGATTATCGCTGGAAAAATCTCTTACTACATGAGATTCTTTGGAGCAGATCAAGAAGCTTTTCCACTAATAGTTGCGTCTAATGAGAACTCAGCATATCCCCATGCTAAATCTTCCTCAAAAACAATTGAGTTAGGAGATATAGTTCTTATTGATATCGGGGCAAGAGTCTCTGAATACAACTCTGATATGACTAGAATGATTCTGAGTAAGAATTCATTTAGAGAAAAACACTACGTAGACGCAGTCGAAGAGTCTCTGAATAAAGCACTTGAGAAAATAGAGATTGGGGCAAAGGCTTCAGAAATAGATGCTGTGGCACGAGAAACTCTTAATAAACATGGATTAGGAAAATTCTTTATACACTCACTAGGTCACGGTGTCGGAGTTGATGTTCATGAGAAACCTGCTTTATCATCTACCTCAAAAGATGTTTTAGAGAAGAATATGGTGGTAACTGTTGAGCCAGGGATCTATTTCAGAGACAGATTTGGGATAAGAATAGAGGATCTTGTGGTAGTAGAGGAGAGAGGTCCTAGGATGCTGACCTCTATGAAGAGAGTATTGGAGTACTAAACATGATCTGGGTGAGCAAATTTTATTAGCAATCTCCTCATAGTTATGTTCATGGGTTTACTCATTTCATGGGATTATTCTATACCAAGAGAAATCTCGTTGATCTAGTGAGAGATTTACTACCAAGTGATTTAACAAAGGCAGAGTTGGATGTCTTAGAATATTTTCTAAGGAACATTTCAGTTGGTGAAATAATTGCTGTAAGAGAACTGAGACTACTCTACAAAATAGATGATCCGGGCCCAATACTCGAGAAACTTATACAAAAGAATCTTATTGAGAGAGGAGAAGGATGTTTTAATTTATCTAAGAAACTTATCGAGGCTCTTAAAAAGAGGAAGTAGTGTTCTGCAGAATCTACAGATACTATCATGATCAGATTTATTGAGCGGAGCACTGCAGAGAGCACATCTTCTGGATTTTGAATAGATCTTTTGTAATGCATCGGTTGATGAGTAAATAATTTCTCTACTCCCAGAGTATATTATTTCGTTAATCATTGAATAAATATCTGCCACATTATTTGGTGAGTAAATTAGCTTTTCTAAACCAGTTTCTTTAATAAATGTATCTAAGGCGACACTGAATCTTTTGTATACACCTGTGGAAATGGTGTATGCTAAAAGATCTTCCTCCGAAATATCGTATAGTGGATTAAATACCTCTACCCCCAGCAATAATCTCTTTGGGTAGATCTCTGAAACAATCTCTTTATTAAGAAAAAGAATGTTCTTGAGAGAAAGCGAGAAACACCTATCCCTGGGACAAAGTATTGCCACATATCTAATGTCTCTTTCCAAAGCGTTCTCTAAACTAATTAATAGATTCATTTTCATTAGGCACGTAGCTAGATCCTCTATATATTGATAATTCTCAGAGCAAATTCTAATTAGCTCACTTACTCTAGAGATACTGATCTCTACTATTTCATCAGATAATTCTCTCTTATCATACCCAACCTCATTAATTAGTGAAAGAGTCCATGGATAAGATAAGAAGATGGTGTAGTTCTTATATTCTCTCAGAACACGATGGAGCAAGTGAATAACTGGTATTAACCATATGGAAGGTATAAACGTATCTAAAATAATTACTTGTTCTTCTCTTCTCATACTTGAGTAATTGCTTAATCCTCTCCTAATCCCTCTCTCAAGTCCTCTAAATAAACATTTTCTACACAAGTATTCGCCAGAAGCTCTCTTATAGTAGAAAGCCGATCTAACCTTACATCTGGTGCATAATATATCGCTGTTGCGTTCTCTCATTGTATGTAACCATTAGATTATCAGTCCTCACACGGTTCCTCACTAATCGGTTCCGAGTCGCTCATCACCACTAAATAATGTCATATATCTTTATTAAATAATTTTTCGAATATTTTCCAAGTAAGTGATAAGTGCTTTTATCTATCATGAAGACATGAGTTAATAACATGTAAATAATATAGTTTACATTGATTCTGCAAACCATTGGTTATATTAATAAACCTTTTTACCGTAAGAATGAGGGGTTGCTAATTTGAGAGATCCAATTAATAAAGCAGTTGGAAAAAATACGGTTATTATTGTTCTCTTAGTAGTCGTAATTATCTCTCTATTAGGATACATAGCTTATAGAGAAGCAGGTTCACTGAGAGGGCAAGGAGTTATCACAGTAACCAGTTATGTGTCTGCTAATGTTTCAGTTACCCAGATAACTACTGTTACTCAGCCAACAACAGTTTATAGAATCTCTACGATGACTAGCTTCTTTAATCACACAATAACATATACGGCTGTGTATAAGGAGAGTAGAGAGGTTGTTGTAGTAGATGCTTTGAATAGAACACTTATTTTTGATAAATTACCTGAGAAAATAGTGGTTAGCGGTAGAGGAGCTAGATACTTACTTGATGTATTGTATCTATTTAAGTCAGCTCCTAAGAGAGTACTGGCGTTTGACGTGATGTTTAAGGATGATCCTATTCTCCAACTACTTGAACCTGATCTAGATAAGAAAGCTGTGTTTAGCGGAACACCTACCGTGGAGACATTAGTTTCTATGAGACCTGATCTAATAATTATGAAATCTGCCTTCAAGAGAGATGGAGATGTTTACGAGAATGCTGGTCTAAGAGTTATGTATGTGGATCCTGAGACACCACAGGGTTTCTTCAGAGATCTTATTAATATCGGTAAGGTAATGGGTGAGGAGAACCGAGCTGAGCAAATAGCTAAGTTCATGAGAGAGATCCTTGCTTACGTAAATAGTAAGATTAGTGCATCAGGTGTTGAGAGACCTAAGACCCTCTTCCTCTACTACAGTGTTAAGGGATCCACAGTATCTGTTAAGGTTCCGCCGAGTGGTTATTTACAGAATGTATTGATTGAGTTAGCAGGCGGAGAATCAGTTTCAAAGAGTATTCCCGGTGGACAATGGGTTGAGGTAAATATTGAGCAAATAATTAATTGGAACCCGTCAATTATATTCGTTGTAACATACTCCTCAAATCCCTCACCAGTTGATGTTGTAAATAAATTATTAAATGATCCGATGTGGAGAGATATTGACGCTGTTAAGAATAAGAGAGTTTACCCTGTTCCTGGGCTAGGGTATGCCTGGGATATGCCTGGGCCTAAGTGGCCTATGTTCATCATATACGCTGCCTCAAAAATGCACCCGGATCTATTCAAGGAGTTTAATCTAAGACAATTTGTAGTTGATTACTACTCAAGGATATATGATATTGATTTATTAATGGCGGAGAAGATTGCTATATATGATCTGAAGGGAGTAGTTAGTTGATGAAATCAGCTCATGAGCTTATTAAGGAACAGTACTCTGAGATCATTAAAAGAAACAGGTATTTTTTATACATCATTATCTCTCTATCTATTATTCTCGTCATTACATACTTTGTCTCACTTATATTCATCGGTAGATACAGAGTAGATCTATTCGCATTACTCTCTGGAGATAGTAGGAGTATGCTTATTCTGAATATCAGGATCCCCAGAGTGTCTCTAGCCTTATTATCGGGTGTATTACTCGCGGCCTCAGGAGCTGCTATGCAAGCTATATTTAGAAACCCCTTAGCTTCACCGGATATAATTGGTGTCTCGCAGGGTGCCGCGTTTGGTGCTACCTTAGGTATTCTCATTATCTCTGATAATTACTTATTGATTGAGTCACTCTCTTTTTTATTTGGACTGGTCTCTCTCGTAATCACCTTATCATTGAGTAGATTATTTAGATACGGAGATGAGATCCTGAGAATAATCTTAGCCGGCGTAGCGGTCTCAGCATTATTTAGTGCTGGGATTGGCTTCATAAAGTATATAGCTGATCCATACAACAAACTACCACAAATAATTTTCTGGTTGCTCGGATCATTCTCAGCTACTAAATGGATCGAATTTATGATATATGCTCCAATAATAATAGCCTCATTAATTGTGCTCGTTTTAATGAGTTGGAGAATGAATATCTTGTCTCTAGGAGATGAGTTGGCTAAGGCTCTAGGAATTAGACCAGGTGTAAATAGATTCATTATTATAGTAGCCACAGTTCTCGGAGTCTCAGCAGTAACAAGTGTAGCGGGGGTAATTGGGTGGATAGGTTTAGTCACGCCTCACATAGCGAGATCTTTGGTTGGTAGCGAGAATAGAGGCGTGGTGGTAACATCAGCTCTCCTAGGAGGTTTACTGATGATCTCTGCGGACAACACAGCCAGATCTCTTATTGAGTCTGAGCTTCCACTCAATATAATTATCTCTGTTATAATGGTGCCTCTCTTTATATTTCTATTATCCAGGAGGAGGATCCTGAAGTGAGTAAGAGAGTAGTGTTAGAAATTAAAGATCTGTACTATTCTTATCGAGGTTCACGAGATTATGCTCTGAAAAAGATTAATATGAGTGTAAGCGAAGGCGAGATAGTGTCATTGCTGGGTCCAAATGGAAGTGGTAAAACAACTCTACTAAAGATAATAGCTAGGATCCTAGATAACTACTCTGGGCAAGTAAAGCTATTTGATAAAAACTTGAGAGAATATGATCCTAGGGAATACTCTAGATTAGTATCTTATGTGCCTCAGATCGAGAATATATCAACACCATACACGGTCTTCGAATATGTCTTGATAGGGAGATCTCCATATATAAATCTTATTAAAGTAAGCGACAGAGATATTAAGAAGAGTCTCGAGGCCATACATCTAGTAGGTATAGAGGATCTTATTAATAGAAGAATAAATGAATTATCAGGAGGTGAAGCACAACTCGCCAGAATCGCAAGAGCACTTGCTCAGGAACCAAAGATAATATTACTAGATGAACCAACATCTCACTTAGATCTCGGGAATAAGGTGAAGATACTGAGACTTATTAGGAGTCTGTCTAAAAATGGATTCACTATAATATTCACTACTCACGACCCTAATGAGGCTCTAAGCGTAAGTAATAAGGTATATGTACTCAACAAAGGATCTGTGATAGCAAAAGGAGATCCCGTAGAGATACTTAGTAAAGAATTAATCGAGAGACTATACTCTGTTAACACAATAATGTTTAAGAACGATAGATTCGTTCTCTTATATCCAGAGATCTAATTCAATGCACTAAAGAGAATCAAGAGTCCGTCCATATGAATAGTTGTTTATATCATAAAAGATACTGTTTCAGATCTTTAAAATCTCTTGTGTAAATACCAAAATCGGTGCGCGATGCATAAAATACTGATCTGTGTCTTGACCTATAACAGAGAATGGATCATAGGTGATGTTCTAAGAAATATACTCTCCCAAGATTATCCCAAGGATCTTTTGAGAATAGTTATAGTAGATAATTACTCTAGTGATAGAACTATAGAGATTGCAAAAAAGATCCTTGAGAGGGAGAAAGTGAAATATGAGATAATATAAGAGAAGAGTAATATACCTCGTGCAAGAAATATATGCATTGAGAAATTAGGAGAAGAAGAATTATTAGTATTCTGGGACTCAGACGTTATATGCCCATATGAAGATGCTTTAAAAAATTTGGTTAGCACATTAATTAGTAAAGAAATAGATCTTTTTACACCCATGGTAAAGGATGTGTATTTAAGTGATCCTAAGTATCTCTCAAGTGATTACATTAATTCGCTGAAGAATATTGATGCAATCACATACACACCTATTCTTAGAGGGGGTTTACTCATTGTCCATAGAAGAGTTATTGAAAAAGGTCTTAGATTCGACGAGAAACTTTCTACCGAGGAAGATCGAGACTTTTCTCTTAGGAGTAGATTAAAGGGCTTCTGCACCGCTACCGCGAATAGCATATACGTCTATAATGTTAAGAACCCAAATGCTTCTTATTACAGTCCTTACACGAGGCCATTGGAGGTTCTTAAAGGTTTAAGGAAAAGAGTGTTTATCATGACTCTAAGCTATTTATACAAGTTTAATTTCAAGAGCTTAGCAAAAATACTCTTCAGAGCTTTACTCTTCGTAATGTTTATAGGAGTGGCATTATCCGCTTTTCTATCTCTAGGGACCCCTCAGATTTTTAATACAATGACACAGATCTTCTTAATATTATTCTTAACAGATTTTGCCCACTTGATACTCAAATATCATTCGGTGCTTATAAAGACCCCTCATAACTTCATGAGATTAATAGCAACTAGTTATTTGTGGACAATTATTGATATTTTGATAATAATAACTTTAGTATACATGATAATATTTACAAATTACCGCAGTATCCTAAGAGATGATTCTGTGTGCAAAGGTGTAAAGCAATAATTAATTAATTGTTGCCATGAGTCAAAATTTTCATTTGACTGCTTTTAGACGATATTATTCATATATTGTTTCCCACATTTTTCTAGCTAGTTTTCCATCGTATTTAAATACATGTATTAGTTCTTTTGCTTCTTCTCTCTTAGCTCTGTGTTTCTCTAAGAACTCATTAATTTTGTTAATGAGTATTTCTTTTAATTCACCGGTAAGTAATTTACCTGATCTATAGTCTTCCTCAATTGATTTAATGACTTTGTCATCTGGTTCAAAGAACATATAGAGCCACTGGAAAGACACATCTATATCTGGGTTTCCTCCTAGTTTTCTGTGGAGCTCCACCGTGGGCTGTCCTCCTGAGAATGCGTATCTCATTATCTTAGTTCTCACGGTCTTAGGATCGTCGTGGAGAAATATTGCCGTCTCTGGTTTTGAGGAGCTCATCTTGCCATCTAGACCTGTTAGTGGTGGTAGGAACCTCGAGTGTAGAGCCGCCGCCTTGTAGTATCCGAAGCTCTCTGCTAAGTCTCTTTGTATTCTCCAGTAAGGGTCTTGATCTATTGCCGCTGGGATTAGACATCTTCTCTTCTCAAACATTGTGGGCACGATCTGTAGTGCTGGGTAGAATAACATGCCTATATTAGTTGATCCTGTGAACCCAAACACTGATCTCACTAAATTAAAGTTTATTCTCTTAGCTATCTTAATCGCCAGAGGATACATATTTCTTATATACTCAGTGTCTTGGAAAATAAATGTTTTATCAGGATCAAATCCCACAGCAATTATATCAAGTATATTCTCATAAGACCACTTTCTAACCTCATCAAGTGTCATATTCTCCTCATCAAGGAATTTCTCATCGTCTGTTATCATTATATATACATTTGCATCCAGTACATCCTGGAGCCACTTTGTCATTATGAAAGGTATTAAATGCCCAATATGCATCGGTCCCGAGGGACCTCTGCCTGTGTACAGAAATATCTTTTCTCCTCTCTCTAAATCATCTAGAACCTTATCAAAATCTCTGTGAGAGAAGAATACTTTTCTTCTTAACAGAACATGTGGTTCTCGATTAATTAATTTCGTGAATCTCTCCAAAAGATCATTTGTTAAAGGACTTGTCCCAAAGATCTTTATAAGTTTCTCGTAATCAACTTTACCTCTAACTTCCCAAGGGGTTACCTGGAACTCCTCTGTTTCATCTGGTTTCTTCGCCACAAACTTTAAGACACCAAATCACTATTAGAAACAATCAGCTATAAATATTTTTCCAGCTGAGTCATATATTGTTTTATAGGTTCTGATACATATACAAACAAGGTTAGGATATGTCCAGTGAGGAGACTTTCAGCGAGGAGCCGATTTTTAGGATAATATTTTTTGGAAGAGCTAGAGTAGGTGAAGTAATTGATGCTTTTAAAGAAATCAGATTGAGACCCGAGGATTTCTCTAGTCCTGTTGCTATGCAAATGGCTCTCTCAAGGATCTATGATGCGTTAGTAAGAAGCTTATCCAGTGGACTAGACAGAAGTTATGTAGCTGAAGTGGTTTTCCAAGATTCACTAGGGAATCAAATTACTTTCGCAGCAGATCTCGGCAAATCACCCCCTCCAATATCTACACAGAATCTAAAAGTGAAGATCACTGTGGAATTCTATCGTGAGGAATAGATCCTTTATGTTTTTATTCTCACAAGGTTTTTTATCTTAGGATAATCACTGGTTTAACACACATGGGGAAGCGATTTATATGCCTAGAAGAAAGAAATCCAAAGAGGTAGCCGAGGAAGAGACAGAGAAGAAAGAAGTGAGTAAAAAAGATACAAAGAGCAGTGGCAGAGGAAAGAGATCCGTTAGAGCTACTAAGAAATCTTCTTTTGATCTCGATCAGTGGGTTGAGGAGAAGTTTGATGATCTCATAAATAATCTACAGATAAGATACCTTGGCTTGGATCCAGAATTGCAGAAATTTATTGCTAAGAAGGTTGTTGAGATCCTATGGGATGAAGATAAGAAACCTGATATGGAGAGATTATCTAGTAGGATCAGGAGAAACATTGATAAAATAAGATCATTGATTTCACAAATCATACTTGAGTCAGGGGTAGAGATAAATCAAGAACAACTAGAGTTCATAGCATCCTCAGAAGGTCCCTGGATCCTTGGGTACGCACCTCTTCTATATAAATACGCCACAAAATTTGGTAGAGAGGATCTTATATCAAATCTAAGGTATCAATGGGTTAAATGGTGGTCTCTCTCAAGAGACCCAGAGATCCCTCCTGAGTGCCCAAGATGTAAATTTAATTCTCTAATGCCTGATGGTACATGTATGGTCTGCGGCTACAGTCCTAGCCCCTCAGAACTTCTTAGCTACTATAAATTTGATGATTACATCAATAATCTAGTTAGAAGAAATGATCTCGCTAAATTAAAAACTATATTAAGTAAGGGCTATGTCCTGATTTCGTCGCTGGGAATAAAATTACCAGATGAAGAGAGATCTAAATATGATCTAGAGGTTCACTTAACCAGGTCATATAGAGAGAAGATTTTAGATATTCTTCAGAGAATAGAGTTGAAGCACTGAGAAATCTTAATCCACAGGCCTCTTGGGAATATTTATTCTTACTCTTTGTCTCAGGTCATAGTTGATATTATATTTACTAACTAAGTAGTCTAAGGCAGGATCAATTCTCCACATAGCAGAAGGTTCTCTAATCTCAATGACCTTATAAATTAGTTTTATTATCTCATTAATCTTCTTCTCCTCATCTAAATTCTCGTTACGTAGAATAGGTTTTAGATCTACACCAACAGAATTCTTCATTAAACAAGGTCTTATGTAACCATTTGAAGTTAATCTAAGTCTAGTGCAACCCGCACAAAAAATAGGGTTGCTAACTGGTTTAACAATCTCTATGTAGCCTCCGTCTCTCAGGTGATAAATAGGTCTATTATGAAGATCTCTTCTTATATCGAAAGTAGATGATAACTCAATTATTTTTTTCTCGATCTCTTCGAGAGACATAAAGTATTTGTTAAAAACATTCTTACCGAAACCAACTGGGTGGAGCTCAATTAATTGAAGAATTAATCTATCATCTCCTCTTATGAGCTCTATGAAATCAGGTATTTCGCCATCATTCAATCCTTTTAGAATAACTACGTTAATCTTTATTTTCTTAAAATCTAGTTTTCTAGCTCTATAGAATCCTCTGAGAACTTTATCAAGCACATCGTGCCCAGTTATTTTTCTGTAAATCTCTCTCCTTAGTGAATGAATGCTTATATTGATCCTGTCTAAACCTGCTTTTCTTAGCCTCTCTACCTTCTCCTCGAGAAAAAATCCATTAGTTGTTAAAGAAACATCTGAGGCGCCAACAACGTATTTAAGAGAATTAATTATATTCTCAATATCTTCTCGCAGAAGCGGTTCTCCACCAGTTATTTTATACTCTTTGACACCTATTCTCGAGAAGGCTTTAGCCACAAGAATAATTTCATTATGAGATAATTCTGTTTTATCACTCGGGTCTTCACCCTCCATGTGGCAAAAGAAACAATTATAATTGCATCTATGTGTAACTGTTATCCGAAGAGTTTTTACAGGTCTACCGTATCTATCTAACACTTCTTTAATCATAGGATCATCTCTAACTTAGCACCTCACCTAGATCTAGGATTATTTATAGCTCTCTTATGATATAGTTATTGTAAAGGTATTAAAAGTAACTTTCTGAGGCAATAACGGAAATATTTATTTTATGGCTCATATACTTAATTAATGCTGTGATGATCTTGGTCTTCACTAATTTAATTGTTTACCTTATAGATAATTAATGGAGAGTTTAATGTATTTTGAGACTTTAGCAGAAACTTTTGAGAGATTAGAGGCTACTAGTAGTAGATTAACACTCACGAGTATACTCGCTACATTGCTTAAGAAAGCAGATCCTGATGATATCGATAAAGTAATTTATTTCATACAGGGAGAGTTGCTACCTAGCTGGTATGGTGAGCCTGAGATAGGTATTAGCGAGAAGCTTCTTATTAAGGCAATAAGTCTAGCTACTGGTGTCTCTGAGAATGAGGTTGAGGCTATCTATAAGAAGCTAGGCGACTTAGGTAAAGCAACTGAAGTTCTTAAGCAGAAGAGGGTCTCTGGAGCAACTTCTCTTGTGGCGTTTATGGGCACAGGTGCTAAGAAGCTTACCGTGAATGAGGTTCATTCAACGCTTTTGAAAATTGCTCGGATGACTGGTGAGGGTTCTAGAGATATGAAGATCAGGACTTTAGTAGGTCTTCTACAAAGTGCTTCACCTAAAGAAGCTAAGTATATTGTTAGATTCGTGGAGGGTCAATTAAGACTCGGTGTGGGAGACGCCACTATAATTGAGGCTTTATCTGTTGCATATGGTGGTGGAGAGGCTTCTAAAGCGGTTATTGAGAAGGCATATAATGTTAGAGCTGATCTGGGTCAGATCGCTAAGATCCTGGTGAAGGAGGGTCCAGGAGCCTTAGCCAATATCAAGCCTTCTATAGGAACTCCTGTAAGACCTATGCTAGCCGAGAGACACGATGATCCTAGGGAGATTATTGAGAAAGTAGGGGGTAGGGGGATAGTTGAGTTCAAGTACGACGGTGAGAGAGCGCAAATACACAAGAAAGGAGATCAGGTAATAATATTCTCTAGGAGACTTGAGAACATAACTCATCAGTACCCAGATGTAGTTGAAATGAGCAAGAAATATATTAAGGCAAATGAGGCTATTGTTGAAGGAGAGATCATAGCTATTGATCCAGAGACAGGAGAACACAGACCCTTCCAAGAGCTTATGCATAGAAAGAGGAAACACGATATACAGAAAGCAATTGAGGAGTACCCTGTCGCAGTGAGATTATTTGATATTCTATATGTCGATGGAGAGAGTCTCTTAGATAAACCACTGAACGAGAGAAGAAATATATTACTTAAATATATTGAGCAGAGACCAGAGTTCTCCATAGCGGAATATATCGAGACTTCAGATCCCTCTGAGCTAGAGAAATTCTTCTTAAAGGCTCTTGAGGATGGCAATGAAGGAGTTGTTGTGAAGAACCCAATGGGAATATATCAGGCTGGTGCCAGAGGCTGGTTGTGGATTAAGTACAAGAGAGATTACAAGAGTGAAATGATTGATACAGTAGATCTAGTGGTTGTAGGAGGATTCTATGGGAGAGGTAAGAGAGGAGGAAGAATAGGGACAGTTCTATTAGCAGCATATGATAAGAAAAATGATGTCTTCCGAACAGTATGTAAGGTAGGCACGGGTTTCACGGACTCAGATCTCATTGAGTTAAACAAGAGACTGGAGCCTATCAAAATACCACATAAACACCCCAGGGTTGAGTCCGAGATTGAACCGGATGTATGGGTTGTTCCTAAATACGTTATGGAGATTATTGGGGCAGAATTAACTTTATCACCTCTACACACGTGCTGTATGGGTCGTGTGAGAAGCGGTGTAGGGATTTCTATTAGATTCCCGAGATTTATTAGATGGAGAGATGATAAGAGCCCTGAGGACGCAACAACTGAGGATGAACTTCTGGAGATGTATCTAAAACAATTAAAGAAGATAGAAACTGAGGCACCTGAGAGTATAGAGAAGTAGAGATACAAAGAGAATTTAAAAAAGCTAAATATTAAAATAAGTTTACTTGAAGATGTTGAGAAATATTATGGCGATGCTTCTGCTTTTGAGGTCTCTGTAGAGGTTGTGGGTATAGAGGGTAGTGCTGGGAAGCTCTCCTTGATTCTCTGTTCAGCAACGATCTTAGCTTCCTCAAGGATCTTCTTTGCCTCAGGTGATGCATAAGCTGTTTCTACGTATGGTGCTGAGAGACCCTCGCCTGTCTCTAATACTACTTCTCTCAGGTTCTCTTCTAGTTCAAGCATCTCATATGAGAACTCAGGCATTAATCCTCTAACTAATCCTCTTAATTCTCTAACAACACCTAATACAGGAGCTAAGCTGGCGAATGTGTCTCCTAGGAGAACTACTGTCTCGATCCTCATAGATATCTGTTCTAGAGCTACTTGCACCATAGCTAGTTGTCTAGCGGCTTTTCTGATCTCAGCTATTTCATTAGCGAGCATTGTTGCTCTAGCATTGTCTTTAGCAATAATGGCATCAACAACTCTCTCGAATAACATTCTGTCTCTCTCTTTGAGTCTCTCTAGCTGAACATCTATTCTGGATGCCAAGGCTTTAATCTTGTAATTACTCATTAGAAGCTTGTATTTAATTGGTTCTTTCTTACTAAATGCTTTCTTTATTTTCTCCCCCACCGATTCTCCTCCTTCCCATCTCTTTGAGATATCTTTAGCAAGACCCATAGGCAGTCCTCGGGGGATATGCTTAGTTCTAAAAAGCTTAAAAAGTCTACGCTCAATAATTCTTATTTCCCTAGTTCCCCTCTTAGCAAATTAGATCAATTCTTTTATATATTCCTAAAATAATCAAATTTATAAGGGGATTTGAGTGGTTGAGGAATTTACTCCTAAGCTAGAGTACAAGATCGAGAATATAGTTGCTACAGTGATACTTAATCAAACACTTGATCTCTCGCTTCTTGAGCAGACAATACCTGATATAGAATACAATCCTGAGCAGTTTCCCGGGCTAATACTGAGACTCGATAATCCTAAGATCACCGCGCTCATATTTAAATCTGGAAAAATGGTTATAACCGGTGCTAAGAAAACTCAAGAGCTTATTAGAGCTGTTAAGAGAATACTGAAGACTTTCATTAAGGGAGGCATAACAATTATTGAGAAACCAAAGATCCAGATACAGAACATTGTTGCATCTGCGAATCTGGGTGTTGAGGTAATTCTTGAGAAAGCGGCTTATATGCTTAAGAACTCTATGTATGAACCTGAGCAATTCCCGGGACTAATATTTAGAATGAATGAACCAAGAGTGGTTCTACTAATATTCTCATCGGGTAAGATGGTTATTACAGGAGCTAAGAGCGAAGAAGAAGTTGCCGAGGTAGTTAAGAAAGTCTATGATATATTAAAAGAATATGATTGTCTAAAACCTCCTGCTAGAATAGAAGACATATCAAGACAACTCTGATTCTACGAAGAATATCATTAATAGTTTTCGTAAAATAATATTATGCTGTAGCTTAGGAGTTGATTATGAGAGTAGCTATCATTGGCGCTGGTCCAGCAGGTCTCTCTCTAGCAAGATATTTAGTGGATCACGGATTCAGTAAAGAGGTTCAAGTATTCGAGGCTCAGAGAGATCTAGCTATTAAACCTTGCGGATGGGGTCTCCCAGATATTTCGAGGGATAGTGAGATCTCAGATATAACGAAGATCGCTTTAAAACACGTGCTGTGGGAGTATAGTGGTTATAGAGTTTATATAGATGGAGAATTACTCTTCGAAAACAAGAGTAGAAGAGTTCTGGGATACATAATTAATAAAAGAGATTTCTTAAGATCTCTCTCAGAGGGAGTAGAACTCAAGTTAAATACCACAGCACGCTACTTAGGGGAGGGAAAAGTGTTAATTAGGAACAGAGAAGTAGTTAAATATGATATAGTGGTTAATGCAGGAGGCTTCTATTCTCAGAAGATCTCCATTGAGAAGATCCCTGCTATACAATATTATATTGAGGGCAAGTTCTCAGAACCCGAAATACCTGAGCTCTACTTCAACTCTAGATTAGTTGGTTATGCATGGTTCTTTCCTGAGAATAGTAGAAGAGCCAGATTAGGTATTGGTGGATACGCCTCCGTAAATGATCTTGAGAATATGTTGAGGGAAGTTATTATACTAAGAGAAGAACTCCGCAGAGCATCTATAATCAAGAGAGAGGGTGCCTTAGTGACTGTTGGAGGCGTGGTTGAGGAGTTGGCTAAAGAAAAAGATCCGTATCATATAGGCGAGGCTTTAGGAGCTGTTATGCCTGCTACTGGTGAAGGTATTAGACCCAGTATATACACTGCTTTAGCACTCTATAGAAGCATAAGGTATGGAACTGACTACCTTGACGAGCTACGAAAGATCTATTTATATAAAGCCATAGAGCTTCAAAGAAAGATCCTTGAGTTGGAGATTATCACTAACCCAAGTGATAGAAAGAGATTTCTTATGAAGACACCTGAAGAGCTACTAATAAAAATCTCTCTTGGGTATGTGTCAAAAACTGATTTATTGAAATTAAGTATTAGACCAGAGACACTTAGGTTGCTACTGAATCTTCTCTAGAGACTCACCACGTGACATAACTTATTCTAATATTCCTGCTGACCAAATCTAGTTTCAAGAAATCCTCGAAGGATAAAGAGAATTCTCCTGCACCAGCATTCTCCTCAACCTGCTCAGGTGATTTAGCACCTGGTATCGGTATAACTGTTGGACTATATTGTATCAGCCATCTAAGAGCTATTTGTGTAGGTGTTCTATTGTATTTCTTAGAGAGATCTCTTAAGAGATTTATTAATGGCTCGATCTTAGCCATATTCTCTGGGTGGAAAACTGGGTCATTAGCTCTCACATCTTGGAATTGCGGTAGGTTCTTGGTATCGTATTTACCACTTAAGGCACCCTTGGCTATGGGGCTCCAAGCAATAATTGATAAACCTTCTCTCTCAGCATATGGTATAAGTTCTTTCTCCGCGTATCTCTCTATCAAATTGTATCTTATCTGTATACTCACGATATCAGTTATTGAAAGACATTGTCTAGCTGACTCAATTAATTCCACGGGGAAATCACTTAATCCAATATACCTGATTTTACCTAGTGAAACAAGTCTCTCCAGAGCCCTCATATACTCGCATGTTGGGAAATTATGCCACAGAGGTGGCCAATGAACTTGCATAAGATCTATGACATCCACACCTAATCTACTAAGTGATCTCTCAGTTCCCTTGAGAACATCATATTCATTCATGAAATCCCCGGGGAGTTTAGTTGCTATAAATACACTATCTCTAACACCTAATTCCTTTATTGCTCTACCAACATACTCCTCACTTCTACCTCTTCCATAAACAGCGGCTGTATCAATAAAGTTAATACCTTTCTCAATAGCTCTCTTAATTATGTTTTTTGCCAGCTCATAGTCCAGGACGCCCCATGCCTCACTAAATTGCCAAGCGCCTAAGCCAACTACAGATACCTTGACACCTGTCCACCCTAACTCTCTATACTCCATACATGACACCTCAATAAGTTAAAGAACTTAGATTATAAGCTATGTCTCTTAATTAGAAATAAAAAACTGGGCGGCTTATTAGGATGTGATAACTTAATACTTTAACTAAGATCTTTTGTATAGCTTTTAGTGGGACTACCTCTTTATTTCTCTTAATAACTCCTCCTTAAGACCCATTCGACCTTTTACAAAGATTCTTTGATCCATTTCATAGAGATTCGATGAGATAATAGGCTTAAATTTCATTTTGGCTAGTATATCCTTCTCAATATCGATACCTGGCGCAATTTCTGTTAACATAATACCTTGAGGAGTTAATTTAAATACTGCTCTCTCAGTCACATAGGTTATGTCGTGACCAAATTTCAAGGCGTATTTTCCGCTGAAGAATATCTTGTATACTCTCTCAACAAATTTTATTATGTTCCCGTCTTTCTCAATAACTAATCTCTTACTCACCGGGTCAAAATATATTTTTCTCTCCCCAGCTGTGAAACTCCCTGCAAAAACTGTTTTTGGAGATCCTCCTGCTATAACAGGGAATCCTCCTGGTCCGTAGAGTCTGCCTGGTAGCATTGATGGATTCACATTACCTTCTTTATCAACCTCTAAGAAACCTAGTGAAGCAGCGTCTATAACTCCTCCCTCAAAATTAGAGAACATATCTGGCATAGTTGTTAACGCAAATGGTGATATTGCTGCTCCGAAGTCTTGTCCTCCTAATGCTACTCCTCCCCACACACCTGACTCAACTACTGTCACTATGTAATCTGAGATCTCTTCGTAAGAGGCTAGCCAAGAGACCAGTGCTGGTATCCCTATACCGAGATTAACTAGTATAGGTCTCTTTTTCTCAATTACTTCATTGACTAATTCTACTAGTGTTCTTCGAGCAATAATATGCTCGTACTCACTGTATTTCTCTATCTCAGATCCTCCTATTCCGCGAAGATCTAGTGGAGGAATAACTCTGTAGGATAATCTAGGATCGTACTCATAGGACCCTGATTGCCAGTGATATTCTCCCGGGGCAATAACTACGTAATCAACTAGAGGAGCTGGTATATCCACTTCTCTCGGGGGTATCGTGCCTCTCTTAGTCACCCACCTGACCTGAGCAATAACAATACCTTTCTTAGGTAAGGCTTTGGCTGCCTGCGCAATATTTAGTACTGTTCCTTTAATAGCTTCATCGATAAGTGAAATATTACCCATCTCATCTGCTACAGAACCTCTCACAAGAGCGATCTCGGGTTTCGGAGCTTGATAGAATAAATATTCTTCTCCTTCAATTGTTATAAGAGATACTCTACATGTTTTCCTCTCACGCGCAAGATCATTCATAGCACCCATATCCTCTCTCGGATCTAGGAATGTTCCAAGACCTATCTTAGTTATTAAACCAGGTCTCCCGGAAGCTACTTCCCTGAACCAGTAAACAGTTATGCCAATAGGCCATGAATAAACCTCAATAATATTCTCGGAGGCCAGCTTCTGAAGCCAAGGCGAGAAACCTAGATAAGGTGCTAACACACCTCTTATGAAGCCATAGTCTTTGTCTTTATACATTATCTCAGCAATTTTATCAAAAGCTCTTCCAGGAACAGCTGGGAGGGTCTCGAAGATCATAAAGAGATTTCGTGGATGCCCAGTCTTACGATACTGCTTATATAATTCGTAAATAAGATACTCCGGCGTGGTTAATAGATTAAAGCCGGAGACTGCTACAACGGCTCCATCTCTTATACAACATAAGGCTTCCTCAGGATCACTAATCTTATTATAGAGCATAAATTACCCCAATTATATTTTGAGATACATCAAGTATAAAAATACCAACTATACAAATTAAAACATCCTGGATCTACTATAAATGATACATGAATCGAATTATTTCATATAAATGTTAGATCTTCTTTAATAGTTCTAACAGGATCATCCATATACTATCCCCAGCGTAGTGCAAATTTTTAATTGCTTTACCTCTCTTCTGAGTAGTGATCTCTGTTGAACTCATTAATGATTTTCCTACGGCAATATATAGAGAGTTCTCAGGCTCCTTCACACCAACTACATCTCCTGCGTTAAACTCTGAGAGTTCTATGATTCCTGGAGCCATAACATCAGCACCATTCAAGATCCTAGGGACGGCACCCTTATCTACTTTTACGTAAGGGATCTTTAGTATATCTTTATTTAATGAATGTATTGCTGGGATAAGATCGTTATCTATTTTAATCACTAGGGGTATCTTCTGATCATCTAACGATATATATATATTGACGGATTTATTTTTGAAGTGATCAGAAGCATCTACAAATAATATTTTCTCAAATTCTCTCTGGAGTCTAAAGACTCTTTTTAATTCGTCTTGAAGAGATCTCGTGTCTTTCTTAGAGAGATAATACATCTTCATATTGTAATCATCACTACTCTATTCTGTACCTAAGTATACCAACAACTCCTCCGAAAACTTTTCTAATCCACATTCCCTCAGGAATACTATCATTAATGAGTATTACTGATGCTCCTTTCTTTTCTGCGAGAGCCGTTAACTCTTCTAATTTCTCGAAGTCTTCTAAGGCGATTATTTTCTCCACAGCACCCATGTTAAGAGCATTAATAATCTCATTAAAACCATATATCGCTAGACCATCATCTTTTGCTAAGTGGTACTTGAACTCCTCAACCGCTTTAACACCTTCTATGTATCTATGGCCCTTCAATAGATCCTTTGCTTTCTCAATTAATTCTCTTGCTCCCGCCTCGCCTTGATAAGATACATCTATTGGCTCACCTATGATCAATGATCTCAGTCTATAATCTAAGTAATCGCCTTTCAGGAAATCTAGCTTAGCATATCCAGGACCTCCAATAAGAACACCTTTCAGCTTCTTCTCCTCTAGATAAGGTAGAAATTCTTTATTTGCTCTCTCACCAACCTTCTTGTAGAATTCCTCAACCATTTGCTCAATTATTCTATCAAATCTTCTCTGGCTCTGACCACCTTTGCTGTGTTTACCAGGTATATAATCCTCTAACTCATCAAGTATAATCAATCCACTAGGTTTTAATAGAGCTAAAGTGGCGGCGTCTCTCTCCACAATTATGATCCCGTAGACCTCTGCCTCCTCAATCATCGGCTCAAGAAACTCAGTATGGAACCATTTATCAGTTCTGTAAAAGAATACTGGGACAGGATCCGGCGGCTCAAATAATAAATGTATTTGATCCCCGGTGTCTGGATTGACACCAGCGAAGATAACTAGCCCGTTCTCAGGGATCTTAGGTATTCTCACGAGATCATCTATAGCCATCTGGAGCGCTGTTTGAACAGATTCCCTTGTTCTCTTAAGCTTAATATTTCCAGCTATTGAATATTCTCTCCTAAGAAGATCGAGGACATCAGAGGTTGGTCTACCAGGAGGTATGTAGAGACTGAGTAGAATTGTTGCTTGAGCCTGCCATTGTTTAACTGCTTCAATTATTTTCTTTAATTGTCTTCTATCCACTCTATACTCACTAAATAGATGTCACCAAGATAATGTATATTATTACACAAGGAAAAAATTTTATCTAGGTTTCCTCGGAATAACTACTCTAAGAATCTGATTATGTGATTAGGATCTATGTAAGCGTAGCCCTCATTAATTAATGTCTCTATCAAGATCTTTTCTTTAGCACTTAACTCATTTAATTTATCAGCCTCAATCGGTAGCTTAGCCACTATGCTATCATAGAATTCTTTACTAACCACAAATTTCCCAATTATTACAGCAACACCAGACTCAATATATTTATCTAAACTTCCCAGACCTTCTGAGGCGTATTTTCTAGCTTCACTTATGCTAAGGATCTTTTCACTAAGTAATTTTGATACCAGAGGATCACTAGGAGCTTTTCTGTGGCTTAACTCATATAGACTCTGCAAATTCTTTACTAAGACTTTTATCTCATTATACTGTTTCTCGAGCTTAGCTATAGTCTCTCCAAAGTCTTGTAGTGTTTTCTCTATTTCAGAGATCCTATCAATAACATCATTAAGCTCATTCTTTAACTCAGCAAGATCCTTGATATAACTCTCTGAAGTCTCCCTCGAGATCTTCTCTTCATGTGTCTCGAGAAGGCTTCTTGGCTCTGGAGATGTTTTAGCTACATACCCTCTGCTTGTCCTAGCTACATATCCTCTTTCTCTCAATCTATACAAAGAGGATCTCACAACAACAATACTGAAACCAAGTGCATCAGCTATCTCCCTAGGTCTTGAATTAGGATGTTTCTTCAGAAACTCTAAAATAGTTTTATCCACAGGACCTAAGCTCATTACTCTCCAAATATTATTTAATTACTTAAAATAAAAGAGATCACGGTTTCTTTCTTGGGTAGATATAGTCCTTAGGAGCTTTCTTAAAGACCTCTAAGTATTTCCTCAGAACCTTAGGTATTTCAACAATACCTTCTCTATCTTGCTTATTCTCGAGAATAGCAGTTATTGTTCTTGTACTGGCAATAGCAGTTGAATTTAGCGTGTGAACATAACCTTTTACCCGCCCTCTTTTTCTAACGAATCTTATCTTTAATCTATAGCTCTGCCAATCAAGATCATTACTTGAGCTAACCATTTCTCTAAATTTTGCTTGGGCTGGCATCCAGACCTCAAGATCATATTTTTTAGCAGCTGGAGCACCTAAATCTCCGGAGGCGATGTTAACAATTCTGTAGGGGAGCTCGAGTCCTTGGAAGAGTTCCTCGGCATTTTTAGTGATCTCCTCATGCAGCTCCCAACTCTGCTCGGGTAGTGAAAATATGAATTGCTCCACCTTATGGAATTGATGAACTCTAAATATACCTTTGAGATCTCTACTGCCCGCACCGGCTTCTCTTCTAAAACACGGGCTTATACCCACGTATTTAAGAGGTAGTTTATCCTCATCTATTTCCTCGCCTCTGTGAAGAGCTGCTATAGAGTGCTCAGCTGTTCCGATTAACACAAGATCCTCGTTCTCTATTCTGTAAATAGCGTCTCTAAGTGTTGAGTAATCGGTTACCGCCTTCATAATCTCTTCTCTAAGCATGTAGGGTGGGAGAACTAGTGTATAGCCTCTCTCTGTGAGAAAATCAATAGCGTACCACAGAAGAGCCATATCTAACCAAACTAGATCATCAAATAAATAATAGAATCTTGATCCAGCCACCTCAGCCGCCTTTTCAGTATTCCCTAGTCTCAAAACATACTCAAGCATATCAGCATGTCCAATAGGTCTCCAATCAATAATTTCATAATTCATCTCAACACCTTTCATCTTAGTCTCGCTGAGAAACGCGTCTAGATCCTCTTTATATACACGTGCAACACCCCATGCTCTGATTGGTTTATTAGCGCTCTCATCCCCTACTGGCACATCCTCATGAACTATATTTGGTAATTGAAGAAGAATCTCTTCTCTTTTTTCCTCGATCTCTCTTAGTTTCTTCTCTTTCTCAGATATTATCGTTAATAACTCCTTAGCTTTATTAATTAAATTACTTCTCTCAACAGGATCTTTTGTTTTAGCAATTGCTTCGCTTATCTCATTATGTTTATGCCTCAGCTCTTCAACTTCTCTAAGAATTCTTCGCCACTCGAGATCTAGTTGATAAGCTTGATCAACTAATGATTCATCGAAAAATCTTTTTCTCATGTGCTTCTTTAACTCGTCTGGATTTTTTCTCAATAGATCAAGTATGATCCAGCTCACGTATCACACCTAACATATTCTCTTCTATAAGGAAAAACTTAATTACTGTGAGATTGAGGATCCTTCTCCAGACTCACCCATTCTTCTTTTCCACTGCTCAACTATGTCATATCCATAGATCTCTATAAACATTCTACGGCCTTTCTCTGTCATTTTAAGTGGTGTCCATGGAGGATCAAAAACAACATCAATATTAATTTCCTTAGCCTCGGTAACCTCCTTAACTAATATATCATATACTTGATAAGGTAATGTAGTAGCCACAGGACATCCAATAGCTGTTAAAGTCATCGTTATGTTAACTACACCATCATCTGATATATCTATTCCATAGATCAGTCCAAGATTCCATATATCTATGGGTATCTCAGGGTCATATATTTTCTCTAACACACTAATGATCTTTTGTCTCAGAGCTTCCTTAGTTTTTTCGTCCATCTAAGAACCTCTACTAAGAAAATTAATCTCAGAAAACTTAAATCTGTTATTATAAAATATACAGTATCTAAAATCACTAGTTAATAAGAGGATTATTAACGTAGTCAGTGTTCTGCGATCCCAATTTAGTATGCTAAAGGATCTTTGGATCAAGAATTAATTTAATATGGTTTATTATTATGAATAATTACGAGGGTTAGGCATCTACATGAATTCCTCTGCCATAAATCCAGCTTTAATTAGAAAAGTAGTTAAGGAATTCGCCGAGACTTACGTCACTAATATCGCTACTAAAATCGACAGGGAGAATTTCTACCCAAGAGAAGTCATTAGAGAAATGGGTAGACATGGTTTATTAGCGCCTAATATACCAACGGAATACGGCGGTGGTGGACTAGATCTTAGGGGAACATGTATTGTTCTTGAAGAATTAGCTAAGTATAGTGGCTCTATATCACTCATCGCCGAGGTTCAAGGTACTCTCGTCTCTCACATATTGTATACATATGGTAA
>JBMFLZ010000012.1:0-31343 GCA_049970935.1 Sulfolobales archaeon
GTGAACATCGGAAGTTGCCCAAGACATTAAAAAGACCTGAGAGAATGTTTGGAGGTGTCTTGTGTCATAGGTGCTTAGAGGAAATCTTGAAAGAGAAAGTAAGATCACTTGTTTCTCTAACGAGTTGAGACATATCTCGGATTAAGAATAAATCTCTCTATTATATTTTACAAATCCCTAACTCTTATTATATTATGGAGTTGCGTGAAGATAATGGATCATTCTACAAGAGATGATCTAGTGATTACCTCGCCGAGTACTTTCTCTTCAAAAAAAGATAGAGGTATAGTTATTGTTGTTAGTGGTCCACCAGGTTCTGGAAAATCAACACTAGCTAAGAGACTAGCAGAGAGATTTAAGTTACGTTACCACTCAACAGGAGCTCTTTTCCGTAGAATAGCTTCAGAGAGAGGTGTGGATGTAGCTACATTAGATGAATTAGCTAAAAAAGATCCTTCTATAGATCTCGAGATTGATAGAATTGCTAGAGATGAGGCTATTAGAGGCAATGTTGTTATAGATGCTCATATAGGAGGGTGGCTACTCAGAGATCTAAGCGACTTATCTATTTATGTGACAGCGTCTCTAAAGACTAGAGCTAAAAGGATCTCTAAGAGAGACAAGAAGAGTTTTGAAGAAGCCATGAGAGAGATAATATCTAGAGAGAATGCAATGAGATCTAGATTCAAAGAAATTTATAATATTGATATTGAGGATCTAAGTGTATACGATCTTATCATAAACACTGAGAGAATCAATGAAGAGACAATGATAGAAATAGCCTCTGTAGCCGTTGAGAAGATTATTTCGCTTAAGAGATCCTCTAACCATACCTTTACAGACAAATTATTTTAGTAAACATTAAGTTAAATGGTAGTATGGAAACAGTATATAAAGTATATACAGGTAATAAAGAATTAGATGAAATTCTTAATAATAAAGATCGATTCTATCTAATCTATGGAGATCCAGGCACTGGGAAAACAAACCTAGTGTCTAAAATTGCTAGAGAAAGTGTGTTAAGAGGATCTAGTGTTGCATATGTATGTACTGAGGGTAGTGTTAATGTAACTAATTTACTAAACGATCCAGAGATTATAGATAGAGATATTAAATTTGCTTTTCCTACAACACTCACAGAGCTATTAAAAGCAGTTATAACTCTACTAGTAGAGAATCCTCCTGATGTAATTATAATAGACACAATCAATTATCTCTATCGTATTGAAGGAGGATACAGCTATAGATCCAATGAAATATTTATTTCAATAATATCTATTTTACATTACATCTCTAGGACCTTGGGTAGATATGTCTTGGCAACAGCACAAGTGAGAGAAACTGAAGAAGGATTAGAGCCCTCTGGAATAGTTTTCCTAGACTTCTATAGACCCTACATGATCAGATCTGTTAAAAGAGATATTAATCTTTTCGAGATTATCCTGGAGAAGGACAATCAAAAATTTCTTTTCTCAATAAGGAGAAAAGATTTGGTGTGGAGAAATGCTTTATGATATTTTTCAACTCTTAATTGAGACCCTAATAATTTATTTTCCAGCTATGGCCGCCAATGGTGCTCCCGTTTTATTAGTGAGAGGAACACCTATTGATAGAGGAGTACTGTTTATTGATGGGAAGAGATTACTGGGAGACGGAAAAACAGTTGAAGGATCCTTATTATTCATATTGGTGGGGGAAGCTATCGGTTCCATATATTCAGTATATACACGTAACATGATCTATCATGTCTACGGTTTATTATCTGGTTTAGGAGCATGGTTAGGAGATATTATCGGGGCGTTTATTAAGAGAAGGCTCGGGATAGAGAGAGGAGCACCGGCTCCAATACTAGATCAAACACTTTTCATAGTGTTTGCCTCTTTAATAATTAAGATCTCTGGAATAGAGACATTACTGAACCTAAACATAGATCTAAGAATTTATTTATGTGGTGTATTAATAGCATTAATACTTCATGTAGCAACTAACTACGGAGCATATATCCTGAAACTTAAAAAAGTACCCTACTAAGATCGAGAAGAAGAGAAACGGCGGCTCCGTGTGGTGTGTGTATACATATAGAGAGAGTTCCCCAGACCCCTAACTCCCCCCGTTGACCCATGAACGTCGGGCGTCACGGGTTAGGTTGCTGCCTTCCGGCCCTGGCCAGGTTCCCCGTGTAAAGGCGGTTAGGTCTCTCCTCCGAGAGACCCTCCGCCACCGCCGACCCCATGGGGCGGGGCTCATGGCGGGGTCTGGGCTCTCTCTATATGTATACACACACCACACGGTTACTGGCCCCCGCATTACGCCCAATTCGGGCTTGGGGGATGGGCGAGTCCCCGGGCCCTACCCGCCAGTAATTTATTATCTGTCTAAGGTTTTTTATTTTTTATTTATGTTTAGATGTTGAGGATTTGAGTAGAGGCTGTTTAGATGCTATATGAGAGTCAGAGGGCTTATATAACTTATTTAATTATACTTCTTAATGTAATGATCTACGCAATTTTCTCTTGGAGGAATAACTTCTTGTATCTAGACCCCGGTGTCGTGGTGAGGTACGGATTTTCTCCCGCGAAACTTAAAGATGTGAGAGACTTAGAGACCTTGATAACCTCGATGTTCATACATGGAGACATATTTCATATCTTCTTCAATATGTATGTCTTATATTTCTTCGGGAAAGAATTAGAGATTTTGTTAAGTGGATATAGATACCTACTACTTTACTTACTATCGGGAGTACTTGGATCTCTATTCTATACCGCAACACTCCCTATACTATACGGAGGATTCAATGTATACGCCATAGGTGCCTCAGGAGCTATAAGTGGTTTATTAGGAGGTTATTTTATTATTTATCCACGTAGAGTATTGACTATGTGTATATTTGCTCCTATACCAATATGCGGATCTTTTACTGCCTCTATCTTCCTAATAATATGGATCTTTATTAATCTCATTTACGGTTTATTCGTAGGGGGTAACATAGCGTTTTTTGCACATATAGGAGGTTTTATTGGAGGAATAACACTTACATACCTCTTATCAAAGAGAGTAATTAGTGAAATAGCTACAAAGAGCCAATCTCTGTTAGGTGCTGATGAAAAATATGAGAGGAGAGGAATAGGATCTTTTTCCAAAATACTTACTTTAATACTCGTAATCACATATGTGGTCGTAATAATATATAATTCCTCGTACATACTACATTTATCTCTTACAAGCGATATATATTATCAAGTATTGTTCTCACTACTAATTTCTACAGCGATCTCTTTTACTTCTATTTATATCATATTATTCAAAGATAAGGAATTAGATATTAGCTGAGTAAACGTAGTTTAATGCAAAGCTTATATGTAATAAAAATATTTCTATATTGAGATGTGTTGGTGCGATTAAATTGGATCAGGTCAATGAAATAGAAGTTATTCTAGGAGGACCCCAAGGTGGAGGTGTGGAAACCGCTGCCCAAATATTTATAAGAGTACTAGCAGGATACGGATATTATGTTTATGGAAAGAGAGAATATTACTCAAACATAACTGGTAGACACAGTTACTTCCAGGTAAGAGCAAAAACCACTAGAGTAAGCTCTGTGAGGAGCTACGCAGATATTGTTGCCGCAATGGATGCTGAGTCTGTGGCTACACACTTCAGAGATATAGCTCCTGGAGGAGCTATAATATACGATCCTAGCTTCGAGAAAATTAAAATAGACTCTTTACCTATGATGTTTGAAGTTACTAAAGAGAGGATCTCTAGAATATTGGTAGAGAATGGTTATCCAGATACCGTGGAAGGTGCTCTAAGATACTCAGTAGAGAAACTAAACGCTAAACTATATCCATTCCCCTACCAAGATATTCTGAAAATTGTTGCTGAGAAGCTGGGAGCTCAGTCTCTGAGTGCTGTCCAAAGATTTTTAAATACAGCTGTTCTAGCGATTATTGCATACTTGATTAATATACCTTTGGAAATATTTAGAAGTGCCTTAGAATCTTATTTTGGTCTAAGAAGACCACAGGTGATTCAGCAAAATGAATTGGTTGCTAGAATAGTATATGATTATGCAAAGGATCGATTCAAAGTTTTCAAATCGCTAGCTAAACCTACGAATAGTAGAGATAAAATGGTTCTCGTGAATGGTAACGAGGCTGTAGCTATAGGCAAGATACTAGGTGGATTAACTATACAAACTTACTATCCAATAACCCCAGCTGCAGATGAATCATTCTTCTTAGAAGGTTTCGAGTTAATTGAGGTAGATCCAGGGTTTAAAGAAGAAGCCGAGATCCTAAAAGGAGCAGGGATCCTAGTTTTTCAAACAGAAGATGAGTTAGCAGCCATAAACATGGCTATAGGGGCTGCATTAACAGGTGCGAGAGCGGCTACAGCTACTAGCGGACCTGGATTCTCTTTAATGGTTGAGGGCTTAGGGTTCGCTGGAATGAATGAGGTTCCTGTGGTGGTGACATATTACATGAGGGGTGGGCCTAGCACGGGTTTGCCTACAAGAGATAGTCAATCAGATCTTCTATTCTCACTTTTTGCAGGACACGGAGAGTTTCCAAGAATAGTTATTGCATCGGGAGATCATGAGGAGTTAGTATATGACGCTATTAAAGCTCTTAATTGGGCTGAGAAATATCAGCTACCGGTTATACATTTAGTCGATAAGAACTTAGCTAATTCTTGGTCTCTAATCAATGTTCCTAAACCTGATAACATAAGGATAGAGAGAGGAAAAATTATTGAGAAAGGAGGATGGGACTACAAGAGATTTAAATTCACAGAAGATGGTATATCACCAAGAGCATTCATAGGATCACCAGAAACTGTTATGTGGTATACTGGAGATGAACACGATGAGAAGGGGCACATAACAGAGGATCCTGAGATTAGATACAAAATGTATATGAAGAGATTAAAGAAACTCGAGACTGCGGACAAAGAAATAAGTGAAAAAGAGAGAGCTGTGTTATACGGTGAAGAGGGTAGTGAGATACTCATAGTTGGTTGGGGAAGTGTCAAGGGGGCTGTTATAGACGCGTTAGAAGTTCTAAGAAGAGAGGGTTTAGATGTGAGCTTTCTGCAACTAAAAGTATTCTCACCATTCCCAAGAGAATACGTTAAGAGGATCCTTGAGAAAAGCAGAATCATTATTTCAATAGAGAATAACTATCTTGGTCAGGCAGCTAAGTTAGTGAGGATGGAAACAGGTATTGAAATACCTTATCTAGCTCTTAAATGGACTGGTAGACCTATTACAGAGACAGAGGTCGTGAAATCTGTAAAAAGAGTTTTGGAGACCGGTGAAAAAACAATCTACCTAGTAGACGGCGAATAATTTTCCTAACAATTCTCAATTCTTCAAATAACAAATAAGCCTTTAAGACCTTAATGACCCTGATCACGTTTTTCCAAGATCTCTCTCTTCACCTCTGATAATAGTGAGTATGCTTTGTATACAGATGCTGAAACGATTGGAGAAAAGATCAGTGAGGTACCAGAGATAAAGATTGAGAAGAATAATGGGTCATCAATTTTACGAATGACTTCTTCATTAAAATACCTCTCTTTATAAGAATTGAGGAGATATTTGAAGCATTTCCTGGTGATTTGGTCTTTCTTAACCCCCTTTATAAGATACATGAAGTAAACAAATGTAGAGAGATCCCAGGTCTTAGCTATATTTTCTTTACAAAAACTTGTCTGCTCAAGATCTATATAAAATAACTCCTTGAAGCCATTATGTGATACAACTATGAAATTTCTGGGATTTGTATCTCCTAAGCAAATATCTTTTGAGTGAAGCATACTTATTTGATTACCTAATAAACCACATACTTCTCTAATTTCTTCTTCACTAATATTACTTCTGCTAATGTATTCTGCTATATTTATTCCCTCTATGTAATCTCTCACAAGAACATAATTCCAAGGATCAAGAAATAAAGTTCTTGCTGTTCTTAATCCCATCTCTCTTAATATAATTGAGAAGTAATAATCATTTGATAATCTCTCTAGCGGATCAGTATATAGTCTGATACCAATTTTTTTTAGTAATTCTATCACAGGTGTGGAAAAGAACCATTTAACAGATGAAATATTTAAATATCTCTTCTCAACAACTCTATATTCCCTATTGTTTTCCCTAAGCATTTTTATTTTAGCTGATGATATTGATCCGAGAAACCTCTCAACTAAACTTCCCTGACCCTCTTTCTTAGCTCTCCCAGGAATTCTAACCCCCTTTAACACAGAGCCTTCATGCAATACAATTAGTGTCTCAGGTCTCGGCGGAGACCACATTAGGTCTTTACTAAATCTAATTTCCTTAAGGATGTTTATTACAGGATTAATACTTTTCTCAAGAACACTACTTAAACGATTCATCGAGGAAATAAGTTTACCCCACTCTATTCTTGCTCTTATTAAGAGATCTGTCGGAAGATCTTTGTATTTATCTAGGATCCGTGAGATTATTTCCTTATCTATATATTGATCTGTGTCTCTCATCTCGAGTAATTTTTTAATTGAGAGATCTATAATACGTATTCTCTGATTTTCCTCATTAAGATATCGGTAACCAGCGGTTTTGAGAAGATCTATGTCGCGGAACTTTTGCATTAACTCATATAATTTTTTATATAATATATATTTCACGTGGAATTTCACAAAATCTCTTATTCTTCCGAATAGTATTAGATCCTCAATAAATTGCGAGAGTAAATTATTTCTCAGGCTTCTCTCCAATAATCCTAGATCAAAGTATTTATCATCTGCGTAGAATAGATAAGTTGAACATAATGAGTAAGAAAATATATTAAATAAGCAATCATATTCTAACAAATTTTTATTAATAGTTAATCGCATCTTATTTGTTTTTTCATCTATGTGAAGTTTCGGTAGAGTGATTCTTCCACTATAGATCTCTACGATCAGTTTATCTCCTGACATATTATTGCTCAAAAACTTATCTCCTAATTACTATGTATCCCTTCTCTAAATATTTCTCTAATCTATCATATATATACTGGGATATCACACTAACTATATTTTGAGCAGGGAATTTCTCTATGCTTATATTAATCTTGTTTTTCTTAGCCCAGCTACTAATCTCCTCAGTGCATAAATTAACAATAGCACAATTTCTACAAATGGCCTCAAGATCTTTTCCCTCCTGAGATACAAAGATCAAACCGTATTTCTCATCGATGAATATAGCTCTATCTCTATTTATCTCGAACACGATACCTTTATCACCTCTACGTAATCTGTACACTAGATATATGGCGGAGGATAATTTGAAATATTCTCCTTCTTTCTCCACTAGCCCTTTACTCTCTAGATCCTTTAAATATTTATATACTAGAGCTCTAGTTGCTTTTAGTGCTTTCGCTATCTCCGATGCCTTGAGAGGACCTCTTGATAATAAAGTGAGGATCTTTACTCTATACTTATTTGTTATAATAGCCATGAAACTCTCCTCGGGGATCATGATTAATCTTTTGTATTTCAAAGAAGACTTTAGACTATCTAAGACACTTTTAATTCTCATCTTAACTCGTGTTTCATTTATTGATTTTAAAGAGATCTGGGAGCCCTCAATCCTAAATTTCATAATCTGATTTATAAAAATAAATTAGCTAGTAACCTTGAGATGATCAAAGCTAATAACTCATTTGCTTACTAACTCCTCCTCCTCAAAGAACAATGAGATCTCGTATGATGCAGTCTCGGGCGAGTCTGAGGCGTGTATAATGTTTTCTTGAATAGATAATGCGTAATCTCCTCTAATAGTCCCAGGAGGAGCTTTTCTACCATCTGTCGGACCGATCATTGTTCTCATGACCTCCACTGCAGACTCTCCCTCAACAACCATCACCACCACAGGTCCGCTAGTAACGAAATTCACTAGATCCTTGAAAAAAGATTTGTCACGATGAACACTATAAAGCTTTTCAGCTTGCTCTCTACTCATTTTAATAAGCTTCATACCAATTATTCTCAGTCCTTTTCTTTCGATTCTTGAGATAATCTCTCCAACCAATCCCCTGAAGTAGCCATCTGGTTTAATCATAACAAATGTTCGTTGAATAACCATCAGTAAACACCACTACTTCTTTCTCCCAGAGACACCTTTTATATAGGTTCTTGTCCACGGCAATCTCCTCGGATCTCTGCCGAGTCTAAAATTCTTGAAGCACTTAGATGAACAAAACCACATAATAACACCTTTATTAGATACATACATGATCCCTTGACCTGGCGGAATCTCTTCACCACAATAATCACATTTTCTAATCACTACCATCTGAGGCACCTAGTAGTAATCCTATTACCTCTTGATGTAAGAGGCTTATAAGTCTTCTCCACTAAATAGTTATCTAGGATATCTATGAGTAAAGAATTCAATGTAATAGAAGAAATAGGTTTCCCAGCAGAGGTTATTCAAATAATAGGTAGAACAGGGGTAACAGGCGAGATCACACAAGTCCGAGTAAGAGTGCTTGAGGGCAGAGATAAGGGGAGAATAATTACACGTAACATTAAGGGTCCTGTGAGAATAGGCGATATAGTTATTTTGAGAGAGACTGAGAGAGAAGCAAGAAAACTTACAGCTAGTAGGTAGATTTTTTGAAAATACTTGTTACTGGAGGAGCCGGTTTCATAGGTTCTCATATATCTATTTACTTATCTGAGAAGGGATTTGATGTAGAGATCATAGATAATTTAGAGAGATCTTCGCCAGAGAATCTTAGACGTATAGAGGAGAGTAATTTAAGGCTTCATGTATTAGATCTCCGAAAAGATAATCTGAGAACACTTTTAGAGAGATACGACGTAATTATACACGCTGCCGCATATGTAAGCGTAGAAGAATCTATGTATAACCCCTGGATCTATATAGAAAATAATTTTTTTGTGACCGAGAGATTAACTAGATACTTAAGCAATAAACAGAAAATTATATACCTAAGCTCCGCAGCCGTATATGGAGAACCTATTAATATTCCTATCAAGGAAACAGATCCCACTAAACCTAGGTCCCCATATGGACTGAGTAAATTGCTAGGTGAGAAATCAGTTATAAGAAATTCTATATGCAATAAGTATAGGTATATTATATTTAGAGTTTTTAATGTCTATGGCAAGGGACAGAATAGAACATACGCGGGTGTAATAACAGTTTTTCTAGATAGATTAAGAAAAAATCTACCTCCCATCATATACGGAGATGGTGGTAATACAAGGGATTTTATACATGTAAGAGACGTGGCTAAAGCTGTGTATCTAGCTCTCGACAAGAATTTCTCTGGAATATACAATTTAGGTTCAGGCAGAGGGGTGGCTATAAAAGATCTTGCCGAAATAATGATTAAATTAAGTGGGAAAAGAGATCTGGCTCCTGTATATAGTGAAGCTAGACCAGGTGATATTAGATTAAGTGTTGCTGATATAACAAGAATTAAAGAGGATCTGGGATTTATTCCCAGCATAGATCTTGTTAAGGGACTAAGTGAATTGTTTAGAGAGGATCAGAACTCAAGACCTTAATCACCAATCATCTCCCCCAAGCTCATCATCACAATAGTTATTAAAAAGCAATACTAAAATATTTCATAGGTAATTCTAAGTTTAGTTATGGTAAATTGCTCTCAGAATTGAGGTGAGCATATGAGAAATGCTGACACCAAGTATATTCCTGGTGTCACTAAGCTAATGACTAAAATACCTATTGAAAGAATAAAGATCCTAAAAGGTGTTAGGGGAGAAAATATAAAATTCTTAGAAGAGAGATTAGGTGTAGTAATTAATATTGATGAGAGCTTAGGCTCAGTAACTATTGAACCTAGATCTGGAAATACACCTATAGAGAATCTCTTGAGAGCTAAGAACTATATCGAGGCTGTAGGAGCAGGATTCAGTCCAGATGTGGCTGAGAGAGTTTTGGAGGAGGATCAGATCTTACTAATAATTGATCTAAAGGATCAATTACGTTTACCGGAGAATCATCTTAGAAGAATCAAGGCTAGAATAATAGGTGAAGGAGGCAGGGTCAAGAGAAATCTCGAGGAGATAAGTGGATGCTCTATCTCTATCTATGATGATATAGTGGCTATAATAGGAGATTATGAAAGTGCTAACGCAGTTAAAGAAGCAATAGAGCTAATAATAGAAGGTCGTGAGCACTCAACAGTTTATAGACATTTGAGAAGATTAATTATATCCTCAAAGAAATCCTTCAAAAAACCTTAATAAAGCATTTATATTATGATATACGCAACTTTTCACATGTAAATTATTTGAATATGTTTACTGAGATTCGGTTCTTCAAATAGATCTTTTAAGTATCTAGCGAAATTTTTCACCCACGAAATATCATTTATAAGGACAATATTTATTCTCGGGGAAACCTCTCTTCTTACATGTATCACCTCCTTAATAAAGTCTCTCAATTCCTCATATAAATCTCGTAGTATAATTTCTTCATCATCTGAAAGAACTGAATACTCGTAGTGAGAATAAGGATAAGTCTCCTCTAGTTCTCGAGGAACAATACCCATAACAGGTGTGTAATAAAAGATACATTTACTCTCAAAATCTCTGCCTTCCGTAAGTTCTCTAAGTGATTCCGAGATCCTCTTAGAACTAGAGTAAGGTTTTTGATCTGGGTCTCCGGGTAGTAGGTATATTTCTTCGCAGAAATTCTTCTCGAGGATATAGCTGATTAAAGTCTTCTTTTTTCTTTTCGCAATAATTATCTGAGGTCTTACTACATCGATGTATTCCGTAATGAATATACCTCTTCTTCCTTTTGAGAACGGGGTGTATCTAGATATAAAATCTACTTCTCCTGTAATGATCCTGAGCACACTTCTTAGTCTAGGATGTGAATGAGATCTCTCCTTAATTAATTCCCAAAATCTATTCTCTCTAATAGCTGTTTTGATCCTTTTGATCTCTCTCATGATAACATACAAATTATGTAATGCTAATAATCTGATCCTCTCTTTCTCACTCATCTCACGGAGATCTTTGGGAGTATACTTTGAGCACACAGGACATGAACAAGGAAACTCTTCTAAGTCCTCTAATCTCTCTGTGCCATATTCAGTTAAGTATCTATTCTCACGGGCATAAAGCAGATAGCTGGCAGAGTCAAAACTATCTACACCTAAGGCCACGGCAAATGGCATAATCATTGGATGTCCAGCCCCGAATAAATGCACAGGCTTATCAGGTGGAAGAATCTTCTTAGCAATTATGATACTACGAAGTATCTTATCATACTCATAATTCTCTAAAAAGGTTACTGGGCTCCCAATTCCATACATGCTGTATTGAGGCATATTTAGAGCCTCTTTAGCAGATAGTTCTACTAGATCTGCGTAGGAGCCTCCCTGAATTGGGAGAACCCAAATTTTCTCTGAATTAGACACTATATCCAACACCTCTCTCGCTCTTCTAATTGTTTCTTTGACACTCTCTAGAGCTTCGATATATGATGCATCAGATCTAGTTGGTATATCAAGTATCACTGCTATATCTTGATCTAGTTTCTCCTGGTACTCAACAATAGATCTGTTATCAACATCTATAGAACCATATCTAAGTATCTGATAGGCTCCTGAATCAGTCATCAAAACACCTTTAAAAGATAAGATATTTTTTAATCCTCTCTTTATTGCCTCCTCGCCATAGATCCTTTTAACTATGTAGGCATTTGTGATTAAAGTGTTAAAACCGACTTTAAGAATTTCTTCTACAGTAATCTCCTGAGACTCTGGTGAGGGATGAATAACAGGGAAAAAAACAGGTGTTTCTATTTTACCACTCTTTGTGTGTATTACACCTATTCTCCCAAGAAGATCTCGATCCTTGATCTCGAAGACACTATTCAAAACCTCTACCTCAAGTTTTCTTAGCTTTTTTACTCTTCATATACTCTTCCCATAGATCATATATTCTAGTAGCTAAGGCACCCGAGCCCTCTACGCCATTAGCAGAGATCTTATATCTATCTAAGATCATCACAACACCAATATCTCTCATCACCTTAATATTCACTGGATTTATACCTAGTCTTTGAGAGGCTAAATTAGCAAATTCGTCAGGATCAAACAAAGGCATTTCTTCAATTAGTATCTCGGAGAATCTTGTTCCAGAAATAAAGACTCGATAATATTTATTGCCTTGCTCATCTTCAGCTTCTCCTAAAACAAGATTCATTGTGGGCTGATCAACTCCCAACAATATGCCTTTATAGACTTTTCCATCGGTTAATCTAACGATTATTTTTCTATCGATAATATTGTTTAGTTCAGTAGCGAATCTTCTCGGTCCCTGAGCAATACTCACTCAGATACACCATTATTTTAATAATTTTTAAAACTCCAATAAGTATATACACTAATCTTGATATGAAACTGAGATCTTTGAAAAGATCTATGGGGTTAAGATCTCTCTAAATTCCTTTACTTTAACAATAATAAGATTTGTTCTTGCCGGAGCTGGTCTTTGAGAACAAGTCAGACTCCCCTGGTCATCTATATAGTAGTATTTACAAGCCTTCTCTTTCTCGGGTGGTGGAGATAGTATATGAACATATGATCTCTCGCCAAGAGGCATAATAGTGAAACAATTTTCAGTAGTGCACATAACAGCTACTAATGTAGCGAAACCTGTTGCTCTAGAGATCATGTATATAGCCATATCATCAAAATTCTCCAAATATATCTTGAGAATACTCATTTTCTCTTGAGACATTTACTTACCCTCTATATACTTGTTAAATAAGTGGTCTTAAAACAATATTTATTAATATATGGGCAGAAATAGTTTCTCTGAGATAAAGTCAGATCACTATTTTCTCGCCACAAAAAATATTCTCTTGTGATGCTAGTTTATCAGCGTACTCTGCTGATACAAACAATAATTTGTCTTTTGAGCATATATCTTTTAACTCCTTTACTAAAGCGTCTAATCCCTTAATCTCGTAGAGATATACTGAGACATCTATATTCTCCGAGAGATAATCTCGTATTTTAGTAGCCCACTGACTCGGTCTTCCTTCAATAAAGATATAAAGTCTTCTCCCAGCTACTCTAGACACCATAAGTATCTCTCGAAATATAGAAGGATTATTCTCTAATTCCTTAAGTGAGGAAACTAGTATACAACCACGGTAATTTCTTAGTTTCTCGATGTTTTTTAATAGATCTGTTATAGTCAAAGTGTTCTCAGTATCTTTTGTTTTCTCCGAGTAATAAAGCTTATATTACTCTAATAGTTAGTCTAAAATAGCTGTTGTAAGAATACTGGAGGATGAATAATGGCGGAGAAAAGCGGATTCAAGCATGTTGTGAGATTAGTAGCTACGGATCTAGACGGTACGTTACCTGTCCCATACGCTTTATCTAAGATAAAAGGTGTCGGATATAATTTTGCTCTAGCTATTTGCAAGATCCTTAATATAGATCCTAATATGAGACTAGGATATTTAGATGAAGAAACTCTAAACACTATTGAGAAAATAATTAAGGATCCCGCCTCTGCGAAAATACCTGCATGGTATTTTAATAGAAGAAAAGATCTTGAGACAGGCGAGGATAAGCATTTGGTTGGTTCAGAGCTTATTTTAGCAGTTAGAGGAGACATTGATAGGATGATTAGAACAAGAAGTTGGAAAGGTTTTAGACACTCTCTAGGGCTTAAAGTTAGAGGACAGAGAACAGCTACCACAGGAAGAACAGGAGTGACAGTAGGTGTTAAAAAGAAGAAACAACAGTAGTCCTGGGGTAGTAGTTGTATGGGTGATCCTAGGAAGTCTAGGAAGAAATGGGAGCGACCTGGACATCCATGGATAAAGAGTAGATTAGAAGAGGAGATGAGATTATTAGGGACTTATGGTCTGAGAAATAAAAGAGAGCTCTGGCTCGCACAGACATTTTTGAGAAAAATCAGAAAGAGAGCTAGAACGCTACTCTCTCTCCCCGCGGATGTAAGATCGGTTGAGGAGAAAAGACTTATTGAAAGACTCTACAATATGGGATTACTAAAGAGCCCCACAGCTTCTCTCGATGACGTACTGAGCTTAACAGTAAGTGATGTTTTAGAGAGAAGATTACAGACTATTGTTTATAGAAAGGGTCTGGCTAAGACGATACATCATGCTAGACAATTAATAGTTCATGGACACATAGCAATTGGTGGAAGAAGAGTTACTTCACCAGGCTACTTAGTCTCTAGAGAGGAAGAGAATATGATTGGTTTTTACCCAACTTCACCTTACTATAATAAAACTTCTGTTGAGAGGTGATCTAATTGTCTCTTCACTCAAGAGAAATTAAATGGGGGATTGCTCACATATACGCATCCTACAATAATACACATGTTCATATAACAGATCTATCAGGTGCAGAGACCATATCAAAGAGTTCTGGGGGGAGAGTTGTTAAAGCTGATAGAGAGAAACCCTCACCATATGCTGCCATGATGGTTGCTTATCAAGCTGCTCAAGAGGCGATGGAGAAGGGTATATCAGCGATACATATCAAGGTGAGAGCACCTGGGGGACATGGACCAAAGATCCCTGGTCCAGGAGCTCAACCAGCTATCAGAGCTCTGGCGCGAGTGGGTTTTATTATTGGACGAATAGAGGATGTAACACCTATACCACATGACACGACTAGGAGACCAGGTGGTAGAAGAGGTAGGAGGGTCTAAATGAGTAATAGTGATCAGGATATTGAAGTGAAAATTCTCAAGTTAACGGACACATACGTGGAAATACTATTTTCAAATGTTCCTCTACCGATCCTTAATGCTATTAGAAGAATTATTCAACTAGAGGTTCCTACTATGGCGATTGATGAAGTTATCTTCTATGAAAATTCCTCACCATTATACGATGAGATTATAGCTCATCGACTAGGTCTTATACCACTTAGATCTGAAGAAGCTATAAAAAGATACAGATCCCCCGAGGAATGCGCAAAATGTATGGAGACTTATTATGCTGAGGCTCCCGAGGAGGGGGTCACGAGACCTGGGACTAGTGAGTGTGAGAATTGTTTCACATATATTAGAGGTTCTGCAGAGAACCCTGATACATCATCTGAGCTAAAAACATTTTACTCAGGAGAGCTTTTATCAGATGATCCATATGTACAACCTGTTTATAAAGAGATACCTATCGTGATCTTAGGTCCTGGTCAAAAATTATCATTTGATGCTAAAGCTAGACTTGGTAGAGGTATCGAACACGTTAAGTGGAGCCCTGTTTCTGTTGCTGGTGTGAGATATGTTGCTAGGATACATACAGAAACTATTAGTGAGGAGAGAATCTCTCAGGCGGAGGAATGTGTTAGATACTGCCCGGTAAATATTCTTGTTTTCTCTAGGGAAGAGAAGAAGATCGTTTCTAAAAACGATCTCGAATGCATATTGTGTAACCAGTGTCTTAAGCGATGTCCCGAAGACTCTATAAAGATTATTCCTCAAGAAAATCAATTCATATTATTCTTTGAATCAGTTGGGCAATTATCTATAAGAACTATTCTTATGGAGGCTCTTAATATGCTTATTAGTAAAATAGATTATCTTCTTAAACAGATTGAGACAGAGGTGACTAAGAATAGTTAAGAGAGTAATCTCCACGAATATTGTTCTAAGACTGCTAATTAGTGATCTAAGAAAATATGCGAATCAGTATAAGGCGCCTGTGTGGGATGCTGTAGCAGATATACTGAGTAGAAGCTCTAGGAGAAGACCTGTCGTTAATTTATCAAAGATATCTAGATATTCCGAAGAGGGAGATGTAATAGTTGTTCCAGGAAAGGTCTTAGGCTCTGGAACACTTAATAAGAGAATTACTGTGGCAGCATTTAGTTTCTCTAAGACAGCTTTAGACAAGATCAAGGCTAGTGGTAGTAGAGGTATAACTATAAGAGATCTTTTAAAAGAGAATCCTGAGGGGAGAGGGGTGAAGATCATTATATGAAGATAAGAGAATTTATTGAGAGTATTGAGAAAACTTATCCTAAAAACTCTATTCTAATAATTGATGGAGAGAACCATATACTTGGTAGATTAGCCAGCGTAGTTGCTAAACTCTTACTAAAAGAATATAGAGTATACATTGTTAACGCAGAAAAAATAGTATTATCTGGACCTCGAAGAAGAGTTATAGAAGGCTATAAGCTATTACTTGAGGTAAGAACTCACAAGAATCCTTATAAGGGTCCTAAGAGACCTAGGAACCCTATTAACATAGTTAAGAGAGCTATTAGAGGTATGCTACCAAAGGAAAGTGATAGAGGTTTTAGAGCTTATAAGAGATTGCGAGTCTTCATAGGTGTGCCCTCAGATCTAAGAGATAAGCCAAAGATAAAGATTCCTTTTGCTGATGCCTCAAAACTTAAGGGTTCATATGTCTATATTAGTGAGGTTGCTAAAGAATTAGGGTGGAGCCCGAGTGAGTGAGCAAAAACAACAAAAAATAGTTATTGTGTCCGCCTCTAGGAAAACAGCTATTGCAAGAGCTGTTATAAGAGAGGGTAAGGGAAGATTCAGGGTTAATGGTGTTCCTATAGAGATCTTTCCTAATGAAATGACTAGATTAATGATGTTGGAGCCTCTATATATAGTGGGAGATAAAATAAGATCAAAAATTGATATTGATGTGTATGTGTCTGGAGGCGGATACGTCTCTCAAGCGAAAGCCGTAAGAACAGCTGTTGCTAGAGGGATCCTAGAGTTCTTCGATAATAATGAGATAATAAGATCTCTTTATATGGAATATGATAGAACTCTACTAGCTGGAGATCCGAGACAGACTGAACCTGAGAAATGGATGAGATATTCAGCTAGAAGATTTAGACAGAAATCTTATAGGTGATACTCTATTGATTATACCTGTAAGATGCTACACATGTGGATACCCCATCTCTAGACATTGGGAAGAGTTTAGGAGAAGAGTTTCAGCTGGTGAAAATCCAAAGAAGGTTCTTGATGATCTTGGTATAAAGAGATACTGCTGTAGAAGAACACTACTAGCTCATGTTCCTTTAATAACTGAGATAGCTTATTATAGAAGAAAGTTATGAGGTGATGAAATGAGCTCTTATGAATATGAGGGTTCTGAGGAGGTAAAACAAGAATCAACTATGGTGGCTAAGTATGCCGCCGTAGAGCTTTTAGTGCCAATTGACGTCTACTTATCATCTGGTGTGCATATAGGCACTTACTCTTCAAATAAGTATCTAGAAAAATTTGTTTTTAGAGTAAGAAGCGACGGTTTATATATACTGGATGTGAGAAAAATAGATGAAAGAATAAGGATTGCTGCAAAGTTTCTAGCGAGATTCGAACCCCCAAAAATACTTGCGGTAGGCGGTAGACAATATAGTTTTAAACCTGTTGAGATGTTTGCTAAGTTAATAGGTGCAAAAGCTATTCTGGGAAGATTCATACCAGGAACATTGACTAATCCTCATTTACCCATGTATATAGAGCCTGAAGTTGTGGTTATATCTGATCCAAGAGTGGATACACAAGCGCTCACTGAGGCTATAGAGACCGGGATCCCTGTGGTAGCGTTCGCAAGTACAGATGCTAGAATAAACGGGATAGACGTGGTTATACCAGGCAATAACAAGGGTAGGAAATCACTAGCACTCCTTTACTATTTACTGACAAGACAAGTACTAAGAGAAAAAGGTTTACTAGGTCCAAATCAGGACTTAGGAGTTTCGGTGGAGGATTTTGAAACTAAGATAACAAGTGTGTAATAAAACCTTTCTCAAGACTTCTTAGACAACTTATTGATTAGATACTTAGTTATTGCAATGTCAAGAAGCACTGTACCAACAGACTTATAAAGTTTTATGTCTCCGAAGGAACATCGTGAGCCTCTTAAGTAATCGCCTATTTCTATTAGCACCAAACTAGAAACATCCTCACTTTCTTTGATCACACCCTCAATAGTGTCAACTAATGCACACTTAGCTCTTTTTCTAACAATATCATCTAGTTCTTTAATAGGTTTAGGAGCACCAATTGATATAACAATGGTATCTTTCCTAAGATACTCACCCTCTACTACAGGTTCTCGAGAATTTGTTGCTGATATAATAACATCCGATTTCTCCAATAATAACCTTCTCTCAGTATAAGATATTTTGATATCAGTCAACTTCTTCTTCAGATCTTCAATATTTTCTTTATTAATATCATAAACCAGAATTTTACCGAGATCAAATAATTGACTAAAGATCTTTAAATGATAATATCCCTGAAGCCCCGCACCAATTAAACCAAGTGTCTCAATAAAGCATTTCTCCTCCAATCCACATGGGAGGAGTAATTTAGTTGCTAACGCTGATGTCGTTGCTGTTCTCCAACCAGTAGCCGATGTAGCGTCAATAATATATTTAATTTCGCCATTCTCCAGATCAAAGACAAGTATATACCCTCTAACCCTAGGATAAGCTCTCGGGTAGATCCCGATAACTTTTATTACAAAACCCACTTCATCATCGATACCAGGCATTAAACCAATCCATTTATCTAAGTATTCAATAGGAACTCTTTCGATCACATAAGGCTTCTTTAAGTATAGATCTTTAATCACCATCATTAATTGCAAAGGATCAATTAATTCATTAATATCTTTCTCAAGAAGAATCTTTATATTAAGTATATGTAAACACCATTTTCTATAACACTAATTGATTTAATATTTTACCCCTCCAGAGTTATCTATACCCAAAAGCTTTTCTTCGAACTATGTAAATGGTGAAGTGAAATGAAAATTATAGGGTTAGTAGGACTTGGAAGAGTAGGTCTTAAAGCACTAGATATATTAGCAAAGAGAAAAGATCTGTATTTCTATGGCTTTGATATAGATCCATCTAAAAAAGATCTTGTATCTAAATACGATAATGTTGATTTTATAAAGATCAGTGATATCAAAGATCTAAGAAGCTATTTATCTAAAATAGATCTTTTGATGTCAGCGGTTCCTTCGAGAGAGGGGTACAAGATAGCTACTTTAGCAAGTGAAGTTTGCGTGGATCTCGTTGATGTATCATATATATCAGAGGATCCGTACATGCTTGACAGAGCATTCACTGATTGTGACAAGATCTACATACCTGATGCAGGGTATGCACCAGGGTATAGCAATATTGTAGCTGGTTATTTAAATAAGAGATTCAATGGTCTAAAAGTACTTGAGATATATGTAGGTGGTATTCCCACAGAAAATATTCCTCCTCTAGGATACTTCGTGACTTGGAGTGCTGAAGATTTATTAGAGGAGTACACAAGACCTGCACGAATCGTTATTAATAATAAAATTGTCTATGTGGATCCGCTGGATAAAATCGGTGAAATAATTATTCCAGGGCTCGGAAGCTTTCAATGGTTCTATAGCGATGGTCTCAGAACAATGCTGAGAAATATATCAGCAGAAATAATGTTTGAAGCCACATTAAGATGGCATGGACATCTAGATAAAATAAGGGTTTTGAGAGAATTAGGTTTCTTAGATCGAGATGTTATAAACATAAATACTCATAATGTAGAGATTATTAAATTAACATCAAGGATCTTTGAAAAGAAACTACGAAAAGAATCTAAGGATATGGCAATACTCTATGTAAAGGCACTTGGAAGAAATTATGAGAGATACGAGGAATTAACAGTCGTATATGGTGAAGTCGGAGATCACGCAACACCTAGATTCACAGCAATAATATTTGCCTCAATAGCAGAGTTATTAATTGAAAGAGATTTAAAGAGAAGAGGTGTTTTAGCCCCCGAGGAATTAGGGGACTACATAGATTTCTTTAGGAATAGATTAGTTCAGTATCAACCTAGTAAGAATCATATTATTATGCGCTTCAGCTTCTCCTGATCTCTTTGGTGGTCACAAATTTATTCTTCGGCTCCTCGAACCTTGAGAGCATCTTCAAGGGTCAGTGTTCTGTTCTCAATGTTCTTGAATAATGTGTATATTATGTTAATATAACCCAGTAAATTGTATTTGATTTCGTATCCTCTTACCTCAATAGAATCTAATACATCAAGTGCTTCTCGAATAAAACTTCGGATCAATGTATAAGAGAATGTAAATATGTTAATTCCTAATAGATCTCTTAATTGATGAGCTGGTGTAGTTAAATAGAAAATTAGAGAAGTTGATAAAGTCGTATAGCTATAAAGAATATTAATATAAGTCGCCTCTGTTAATGTTCCTGATAGATAATCTATGAGTATTATCAAAGTAAATGTGCTAGACCATATAGCGAGAGAAGCTATCAGAGTTCTATAAGCTCTTAAAAAGATCAGTAGTGAAATATTAAATAATATTACTAACACATAAGATACTATCTCTCTAGATATTACCCACATAACTACATTGAGAATTAAATATAGTATTTTTGGGTAAATCATATAATGTCTCGTTAATATATTACTTTGATACGGTTTCCCAAGAAATTCCTCAATTAATTCTCTTATCCACATATCTCTCTTCTCCCAATAACACCTGTTTTATCGAGTACCTCGTCTTTTAACTCCTTTACGTTGCCTACAAAAGATATTTCTCCTCGATCCAGTAGTATTATTGTATCAGGATCTATGAAATTAAGAAAACATAAATGAGTTGTTGAGATAACTACTATCTTTCTATCTCTCTTAGAAGAAATTATTTGGGAAAGTTTTTGTGTTGAGTGTAGATCTAGATAATCAAAAGGTTCATCTAGTAACCAAATAGGTTGATCAGCTATCAGTATACTTGCTATAGAAACTCTCTTGGCTTCTCCACCACTCAATGTGAAAGGATCTCTCTCAAGTAGCAAAGGATCTACTAGAGCCTCCATTAGTTCTTTATCGTATTTATCTAATTTAAGGATTTTTTTAATTAACATGATTTCGTCAATAACTCTCGCTTCAATAAACCCATGATAAGGATTCTGCCACACGTAACCTATTAATGAGGCAATCTCTTTCCTGCTGAGATCCCTTAGATTTTTGTTATTCACGTATATCTCTCCTTCATAATTCTTTATTAAACCCGCAATTGTTTTCATAAGAGTTGTTTTTCCAGAACCATTTCTTCCTGTGAGTAAATAGATTCCTTCTCTTAGCTCGAGGTCTATATTTCTAAGAATGATCTGTCCGCCCAGTTTCACAGATAATTTCTCTATTCTTAATGAAATCACTTTTTCTCTCTCCTAATTAACATCATAGTTAATAAGTACCCTAATATTCCCTGTGACACAACCGAGCCTAGCATTACCCCAGGAATAGAGACTAGAAGTGGTATATCGTAGATTAAGTGCATTAATACATAGCCTATAAAGAAAGTCGTTATAGCAATCTCCTCTGAAACCACCAACAATAAACCAATTTTAGAGGGATACATAAATTTCCCTATTAACCACGCAATAACTCCATAAATAAGGTTCGTCAAAGATCCGAGAATAATATCGTAGACACCAAATGGAGATACAATATTAGCTATTAGCACCCCGACTACTAATCCAGCTACAGCATATAACCCATATCTAGGTATGTATGGCAATGGGCTCAAGGCATCTGCTACTCTAACTTGCACAGGACCGAAACTTATTGATTGTAAAAGTATTGTTGCAGCTGCGTATAATACAGCGATAAAACCTGCTCTAACTATAGGTATTAATTTCGTCTCTCTGCTACGAAAAATCATCTATGTATCCTCCTTAACCACGATTTGTGTTATTTATCCTAAAAGTATTTTACTACCACCAAGAGCTTTTACTGATGCTTATAACTCGTAATTAACATTACTATATATAGGCTGAGTATTATGAGGAGAAGTTTTAATGAGATTGGGAAGGAGATCAGACTTAACAAGATACTCAAGAATAATAGAGCATTAATTTTCGCATTTGATCATGGGGTGGAACACGGTCCCAAAGATTTTCCTGAGGATATAATAGATCCTAGGGTCATAATAAGAAAAGTTGTGGAAGCAGAAGTAGACGCTATAATGACTACTGTAGGTATCGCTTCAATGACATATGATCTGTGGGGAGGCAAGATTCCTCTTATCATTAAAATTACTGGAAAAACAAGTCTAAGACCTGAGCAACAGAGACTTTTACAAAGTGTATTTGGGTATGTAAGAGACGCCGTAGCCTTAGGAGCAGATGCTGTGGCAGCAACAGTTTATTGGGGGAGTGAGTACGAGGATCAAATGCTTAACACGTGGTTCACAATTAGATTAACTGCTGAGAGATATGGTTTACCGGCTTTACAACTAGCGTATCCGAGGGGCTCTGCAATCAAAAATATGTATGATAAAGAAGTTGTTAAATACGGGGTCAGGGCCGCTATTGAGAGCGGAGCTGATCTTATCAAAACATATTATACAGGATCCGAAGAGACTTTTAGAGAGGTGGTTAAAGTTGCCGCAGGTATCCCTATTCTAATGAGTGGTGGCGCTACAAGAGAGAAACCAATTGATTTCCTAAGAGATGTTAAATCTGTTATGAGAGCTGGAGCAAACGGTGCTGTGGTCGGTAGAAACATATTTCAGCACAAAGATCCCAAGGCAATGATCAAAGCATTAAAACTAATTATACACGAAGATAAAGAAGTGGAGGATGTAGCTAAATTAATTGATTAATGTGTTATAGATCAAGATTCAATAACTCACTAATTAAGACTCTGACCTCCTCTCCCATCAATTCTATAAGAAGATCTCTTTGCTGAGTTCCCAACCCGTTGCCCTATCTCTCAGAGGCTCGGGGTTTTGGGCTTTATTATTGTCTCAGAGACATATGTTTAATCTAGTGTACTTAGTATTTCGTCGAGCACCGCTGGAGATTATGTCCCAAGACCCATAAGCGCCACAATCATTATCAAAAAACTGGAAGATACAGAACTTATGTAGCCCCTTCCCACCATAAATAGCGAGACTCTTAGGTTGTAAAGATATAATCACCATTATTTGAGTATTATAAGGAGATATCTCAGATGTCTTCTGAGAAGAAAAGTATCGATGTAATTGCCGTGGGACACGCGCTGGTTGATATTAGGATCCAGGTGAGAGAATTCCCAGCACCAGATCAAGAGAGCCCTATTCTAAAAACTAAGTGGGGTGCTGGGGGTTCAGCAGTTAATGTGTCAATAGCTGTTAAGAGACTTGATATGAGGAGTGGAGTTATAGCTAAGATAGGCTTTGATAGTTTCGGTAGAATAATAGTAGATGAGTTGCTCAAGGAAGGAGTTGATATAAGAGGACTTAGAGTATCTTGGCAAGATACAGGATTCACGATAGTTGCTATAGATCCTAGTGGAAACATAACAATGTACGGCTACAAAGGATCAGCAGAAGATCTATCGCCTACGGAGATTGACGAGGATTTAATAAGAGAATCTAGACATCTACATGTAGCTAGTCTAAGAGTAGATACTTCACTAAAGGCTCTTGAAATTGCGAAAGGCTATGGTCTAGCAACTTCTTGGGATCCAGGAAGAGTTCTATCTAAAAAAGGACTTAGTGAATTAAGAAAGATCCTTGAGTTAACAGATATAGTTTTACTGAATCGTCAAGAAGCTTACTACATGACTGGTGAAGAGGATTACAAGAAAGCTGCGGAGATCATAAGAGAAGCAGGTCCTAACATAGTAGTAGTAAAATTAGGTAAAGATGGCTCATACATTTTAACAAAAGACTCAGCAGAGTATATCCCAGCTTTTCAGGTAAAGAACCCTGTTGATACAACAGGAGCAGGCGATGCTTACGCTGCAGGATTCATAACAAGTCTTATTAGAGGATATAATCTCAGAAAGGCAGCATTATACGCGAGCGCAGTAGCTGCCTTAAAAATAATGAGATTAGGATCCCACGAGGTTCCTTCACACGAAGAGGTAATAAACTTTATTTGGGACACTATACCGACATTTTAACCAAGCTGAAAATTAAATATTTAGTTTTAGTGGATTATTATTAACACACTTATTTTCTTAAATTCATATTTTATTTCTTGGTGGAAAATGTCTCGAGAGATCTCTAAACAAGAATTATTTGATCTATTAAAGAAATTAAGTGAATTTATATCTCCATCAGGTTTTGAGAATGATGTAAGAGAATTCGTTAAAGACTATTTCGCTAAGACGGCCGATAGAGTATATATAGATGCTTTAGGGAACGTTATAGCTGTTAAGAAGGGCTCTAGAGGATCTGGGAAAATAATGATTGCTGGACACATGGATGAAATAGGGTTATTTATATCGCACATTGATGAGAAAGGTTTCCTAAGAGCTCTCCCAATCGGAGGAGTTTTTGAGAGAGCCTTGATCTTCCAGAGAGTTTTAATAAGAACTAGAGAGGGAAAGATCTTTAGAGGAGTAATAGGACTAAAACCACCCCATATAGCGAAACCTGAGGAAGCTAGACAGGTACCGGAGTTAAGAGAGTTATTCATTGATGTTGGAGCAGGATCCAGAGCAGAAGTCGAGAAAATGGGTATAAGGATAGGTGATGTAGCTGTATATGACAGAGATCTAGTTCTGTTATCACAAGATAGGGTCTCGGGTAAAGCTATTGATGACAGAGTAGGACTATTAGTGGCCATGAAGAGTTTTGAGATGATAGAAAATAATCAAGCTGATATATACGCAGTGGCGACAGTACAGGAAGAGGTAGGACTAAAAGGTGCCAGAACAGCTGCCTTCTCAATATCTCCCGACGCGGCCTTAGCACTCGATGTGACCATAGCCAGTGATGTTCCAGGAACAGCTGAGCATGAGTGGTTCACTCAATTAGGTAAGGGACCCGCTATAAAAATAGCTGATGGAAGAGGTGCCAGCGGATTAATTGCTAATATGGAGATAGTCAATAAATTAATTGCAATAGCCCAGGAACTTAATATACCTTACCAAATAGAGATTGCCGCAGGAGGAACCACAGATGCCTCAGCGATACAATTAAATAAGGAAGGTGTTCCAGCTGGGGTGATCTCTATACCTGCTAGATATATTCACTCACCGGTTGAGGTTATAGATCTTAATGATGTCATGAATGCTATTAGATTAACAAAAGGTTTCTGTGAGAAATCAGATCCTGAGTGGCTCAGTAGATTAAGAGGTTCACAAATTAAATAACTTTAAATTAAGACTTATACAATTTCGACATTAGTTATCCTCATATATCCCCACCCACTCAAAAACCACTTTTTCTCTCCACTCGTGATAATTCTCCTGCCTTTAAATAATGGTGATCTTACTACGAAACTCTCGTATTCACCACCTTCGCCAATAGGTGAGAAACTATATCTAGATGAGAGCCTGAGTAATTCTTCCACGTCCTCACGAGTAATTATTTCTCTACCTATCCACCTCTCATCTAATCCCATAGCTTGTACTGCCACGATAACGAAGCCTATGCCTCTCTCTATAACTTCTTCAATGAGTAGATCTCTGTGATCACGCCCCCATAGAGGGGCTATGTGTTTAATGCCTAACTCAGAAGCTATTGAATCCAAGGCTCTCTTCTGAAAATTACTTGATACTACACCACTCACTATATACTTAGCGTTAATCTCTAAAACCGTGCGACTTATTACTTCTTTGATCTCGTCAAATTCTCTATCTCCTCTAATTTCTTTAGATATAAATTCTATACCCATGATCTCTGCGTGGATCTTAGCCCATCTACTGTTTATAGTATGTAGATAATACAGATCCTCTCTACTAGATGTTATATTGAGTATATATGGCTTACCTAATTTAAGTAGTTTAAGAGCTATATAAAGAGCATAGTGACTATCCTTACCTCCTGTATATAATGCTAAGAAACGATCCATATCACTCACAGAGTTAATCTTACTCTAAGATTCTTTTAAGAAGATCTCTATTAATAATTCCCATATACAGAATTCCGCGGCAAGACAATTTTTATCAGAACCAGAAACTATGCAGAAACCCTCACAATTATTTTTTATAATCTCACCGGTGTTTGTTCTGGATATATCATAGTCGGGTTCCCCCCGCGTGTTTAGTAGCATTACTTTATCTCCTTGAACCTCAATAAATAAACCACCTAAACATCCTTTTTTAACTAATTCATCTCTTAGATCAATTATGTTTCTATTTCTCATCAAAATTTCTCTTGTCTCTGAGGAGATCTTGCTTATAGAAGCATATTTCCAATTAATTATATCAATGTTTTCAACACATGAACTAGACACATGTCTTCTCCACTCCACCAAGATCTCTTTGCCTTTTTCAGTTAAGATGACTCCTGCGATAGGATCTATGCTTACTAGTCCTATAGAATTTAGTCTCCTAATTAGATTTCTCGCGGAACCTTCACCGATTCCTAGGATCTTAGAAATATTATGCCTGCCCATAGGACCTAATCTTTCAATAAGATCTAATACTTTGATCATGTGGTAATATGTGAATTTTGATCTTATATTATCTATGTTTATACTTCTAAGTATCGCTACTATATTCAGCATTACTCATTTACCATAATAATTAGTTAGATGTATTTAATAAATTAGGAAAAAATTTAATGGTGTATTCTTTGTATAATGTTGTTAAAGTAGGTGTTTCAATACCAGTTGATTTATATGCGAAACTCAATGATTTATCAAAGAGAATGGGTATTAAGAGTAGATCTAGGATTATCCAAATAGCTTTGAGAGAATATATTTTGAATAAAAGCATTGAATTAAAACAAGACGTAGATGTAATAGGTGTTATAGGAGTATACTATATTCACGGAAAGAGACATGTAGATGAAGAGTTAGTTGAGATTCAGCACGAGTATCTCGATATAATTATCTCTACTCAACATATACACTTAACCAAGGAGTCTTGTGCAGAATTTATTATTGTGCGAGGTAAGATCTCCAGAATAGAAGAATTAATCAGAGATTTGAGTAAAACTGAGATTATTCACATTGATCATATGCTTATTCCATTTTCATGAATTAATCATTTAATGGTAGTATCACTGTCCCACCAAGGAATTAATCCCAGGAAATCAGTTTAATATGGAAGTAGCTTCTTTACAGAATAATGCATCAGGTATTTGCTGACACAAATCTCTGATCACACCTCTATTGATATTCTCTATGGAGAGTATTTGATTAATGGATAGCTTCTTTAGATCATCAATATTTCTTACACCAGCTTTATACAGAGATCGTGCTCTGACCCTACCTATTCCTCTGAGACTAGTTAATATTAGCAACTCCTCCTTTACCCCACTCTCTAGTCTCTTAGATAATATACTTAGGATCCTGGAGTACTTCCTCAGATCTGTCTCTATAAATATTTTTGATAAAGCATATGAGATCCATGTAGCGGTTTCTATAGCTACTCTAAGATCTCCTAAAGGAATACCTACACTCTGCATTATCTCGTCCTCATCTACTTCATTGATCCACATATTAAGAGCTTTCGCATAAGTGAAAGCTGCTATATAAAGTTCATCATCTACATCGTCAGGTATAGGTGGTAGAGCACCTTTATCTATAAGTTCAATGATCTCTCTATCTACTTCCTTAGGCCTTATTCTTCTATTAATATTCCTGAGGAAATCAGGTGTTAAAGCTATTACCTGTAAAGCATATAGCTCATTTAAGGCTATATCAACTTGTTCTAATATTTGTCTAGACCTCACATAAGTTAATGGATCAATATATAGAGTAGAAATTAATTCTCCTAACTTAGTTGCTTTAACTCTCTCATCAATAAACTCCACTATATCATACTTCTCAAGTTCTTTCAAAATCTTTGTTATTGCTCTTCTCCAATAATCTCTACCCCCCGGAGACGTTAAATGATTCTTGTAAGAATAAAAGGTTTTACTCATGAAATCAACGAGATCATTTATATCCCGAGCATATTTAGAGGCTATGAGTGCTAATAGATGTATTCTCAGAGATCTCTCGTTATTAATCATTGAGTGAATATCTTCAGGGGGAGATCTTATGTATCTAATAGCTGTCTCAGGATCTAGATCTGCAATAATAATCTCTCCGTAAGGATCATATTGAGGTCTACCTGCTCTACCCCCCATCTGCTTATATTCTAAGATTGATATAGGTTCATAGAATCCTCTCTCATATCTATGTGTGTATACAATGACTCTCCGAGCAGGTAAATTAACACCCGCAGCCAGTGTTGGTGTGGCTACTACTACTTTAATGATTCTTTCTCTGAATCCTTTCTCAATACTTCTTCGAGCCTCAAGAGATAATCCTGCATGGTGAAAAGCTACACCTTTACTTATAAGTTTAGTTAGTGTTTCTCTCTCTATTCTCGATGAAACATTCTCATGAATATAATTTAGCAGATCTCTTATTTTGTCTCTAGGTAGCTTACTTGATAAGAGACCTATCTCTGATGCAATTCTAATAGCTGTGTTCTCAGCGTCTCTTCTCGATTGTTTGAATATAAGTAGCTGATAATCTTCTTTAAGTGTTTTTGAGACATTATAGCTAATGAAATCTCCGTAGACCTCCTCTACTCTATTATCCTCAAAAATTATTCTCTGTCTCTTTTTATCAAAGTATCCTTGTATTAATGGAACAGGTCTCCAGCTACAAATAATTGTTTCACCATTTAGCCACTCACCTAGTTCCTCAGGGTTCCCGATCGTGGCGCTGAGCGCAATAATTTGCTTATTCAATCTCATAGCTCTCGTAACGATCATCTCTATTACAGCTCCTCTATCATCGTCCCCTAACACATGGATCTCATCGATCACTAAAGTTTTCACATCATTAAACCATGAAGGTCTTAATCTCAGCAAGGAATCGAGTCTTTCATAAGTCGTCACTATTATATCATATTTACTCAATTCTTCACCAGAACTATCATAGTCTCCTGTGCTAATACCGACTCTGAGCCCAGTATCTTTTAAGTGAAGTTGTAAATCTTCATATTTCTCGCTAGCAAGAGCTTTGAGAGGTGTTGTATAAACACCTTTGAAACCATTTAAGGCGGCATTAATAAGAGCCATATAAGCAATAAGAGTTTTTCCACTCGCAGTGGGTGCAACTACCAGCATATTTCTATTTTTAAATAATCCTCGTGAAACGGCTTCTGCTTGAGGAGGTGTTAATTTCTTGTAGTATTTAGATAAAATATTTTTAATATTCTGAGGAATAGATAAGTTATCTATATCTACGTAGTCGTTGGGGCAACTCATTTTTTCTTCTATTAAATTATTCTCTGGCAAATTAATTATTGAGATACTGTTCTCTAGTATGTTGTTTACATAGATCTTTTACCATGAGGTAAGCATCGCTCCCATCTCTGTAATAACTCCTCAAAAGACTCTTGATCTCGTATCCTAGTTTCTTGTAGAGTTCAATAGCTGGGGTATTTGATGTCTTAACCTCTAATCTTGATATACAAGCACCTTTTTTAATGAAATAATTCTCTATATACCTCATTAATAATGTTCCAACACCTCTTCTTCTATACGAAGGATCTACACATATTGATATTACATGACCCTCTTCATTACCTTTTTCCAAGATCCCAATCACGTATCCAATAATCTTGTTATTAGAAGGATCTCTGACCAAAACAAATCCTTCTCTGGAGAGATTCATGTAAAACACAAGAATTTGTAGAGGATAAGCTTCCTCACCAAAGCATACTTTCTCTAAAAAATATATCTGCCTCAGATCCTCTTCTCTAATTAAATCAATTAATAGATCCATCATAATTTTTCAACTTATTGATCTGATGAAAGATGCGATGAATATGATTATGAAGCCACTGAGAGTAGCTATTTGAATAAGATCTGATAATTTCTTTGGGAGAAGTATTGATAGGAATTTTCCACCATCCGTTATGTAGAGAGGACCTGCGTTAATTATGGCAAGACTAATATTTATTATATTGATCCATACTAACAGTCTAATTAAGTCTTCGAGGTATATTAATCTCGTATAACCATTATCACCATATTTCACTAGGGCAGCTAAGAAAAAATTTATTAATGGAATATATAATCCGTCAAAAACCACACCGATTCTTGTTGCATTAGCTGGTTTATGAATTATGGTTTTTATATATGAACCGTTCGGGTATACCCCAACTAAATATAAATCAATGCTTTCCCTGGAGGTTATTAATGATCTGAATTTTAGAAAGTTATCTAGTGTGTATACTGGTGTATTATTAATTGATATTATTAGGAGACCTGGTCTTATACCTGCTTCGTAAGCTGGTGAACCAGGTTCTACTTGGCTAATAACAGCTCCTTGAATAACACCTAAGAAAGGCAACATATTGATTATTAATATGATTAATAGAAATGAGATTACGAAAAGAAGAATGTTCATTAAGACACCTGCTGAAAGAATCTTTAGAGCACTTTTTTTATTAAATTTAATCTTTTCTTCATCGATCTCAACGAAAGCGAGAGGCATTATAAGAAATATGCCAGCTCCATAACTTTTAATATCTACCCCGGATGTTTTGGCAGCGATCGCGTGTCCAAGTTCGTGTAGAGCTATGGCTATTCCTATGGCAATAAGAATATAGATTATGTCTACACCAGTGATTGTTACACCTGGAATTATCGGGGTTATAGGAGGTGGTGTGGTAGTATTTTCACCACTAATGAAACCTCTTACTAGGCTTATTATGTAGCCTATACCTAGAATATAGACTCCGTAGTAGAATAATATCATTGATATAATCATAGCTACTAACCCAAACCAGAGAAGCAAATTTATTCTTCCTCTACTAACTCTATCTAGTATATCAAGAGCACTTCTTCTCTTGATCAATATTGTGAATACATGGATCTCGAGACCCAATCTTTCAAATACTCCACGAATCTTACCGCTAGAGGAGGACAGAATATACATAAGTGCCTCAACGAGAAGTATAACTAGTAGTGCTAAAATTACATCTTTACTCAATAGAGGTCATCTCTTCACGTATTTATATAGTTCGTAAAATATGTTTTTAACAAGATCCTTGTTTAAATTCTCTAAAGATCTATCTTTTAATAGATCTTTAAATAAACCAAAGATCTTTTCACCATCTAGCATCATGTTATTCAGCTCATCACGAATTTTCTCACAAATTTCTTCTCTGATCCTCTTCTTCTCACAGTGTCTATTGAATTCTTCTTCATCGATAATCTTTCTAAAATTATCTCCTATTACACCATCTATACAAAGATCGTTATAAACGAAATATAATGCTTCCTTACCTGATCTGGGATCTATGTCATATAAAGGATAAACTTCCGTATTCACATTTATATATACACCCTTTAAATCATGATCTTG
>JBMFLZ010000013.1:0-31138 GCA_049970935.1 Sulfolobales archaeon
GGCTTACATTACACATACATAGAGTAAAAGGGTAAAAACCTGAACCTATGGCGGAAACTCGCAATGATCATATGGGAAATATCAGAACATTATGGTTGTTCTCCAGATCTCCCAAGGGGGGTTGTGGATGATCGCTGGAGTTTATGGAGTATTTATTTCTCTAGAAGAATGCTAAGAAAATTAGATATATCAGACTATTTAAAATTGTTATTACAGATCCTGCGGTAATGAATTCTTTAAATGTTATTGTTCTTGAGTATCTTGTCTCGAGAACTTCCATGATAATGATATTTGATGCTGCCCCGAGAGGTGTTAGGTTTCCAGCTATTGTGCTGAAGGTTGCTAGAGAGATCCATGCATTGATATCTTCTCCTGTGAAGCCCAGGTGTTTCATGTAAGTTATGAAGAGTTTTGTGAATGGAACGTTACTCAGCACTTGACTAATAATTATTGATGCGGCAGCTATCGAGATTATGTCTCTGTAATCACCATGCTTAGAGTATGCTAATGTACTCAGAAGAGGGTTGAGAACACCACTTCTCCAAACACCCTCCATTGTTATAAACATTGATATGAAGAATACTATTGTTCCCCAATCCACCTTCGAGAGAGTTTTTCTCGGGTCTCTAGAGAAGATGTAGATTCCTGCGGCGACAATAAATGGTATAAATCCTCTCTTCTGAATATGTGGATAACTCATTAACTGGAGAACATCATTAATAACTAACCCAGTGATTGTTATTACTAAACCTGTCGCGGCCAACACAGCTTCTCTACGATCTCTAATTACTTCCTCGGGTATAGCAACAACAATTACTCTTCTCTTATCCTTTATACCTCTTAGCCTCATCAAGACAATAGGTGTGAGCACGAGATTAATTATTGTTGGTAGAGCTAGTCTATAGATGAAATTAATAAATGGCGCAGGGATCTCTGAGCCCTCCGCGATCAATACATTCTGTGGATTACCTATCGGGGTCATAACGGAGCCTATAGTTAGTGAGAAAGCTAGTAGAAGAAACATGAACCCCGGATCCACACCAGCTACTCTCGAGATAGAATAAGCGATTGGCGGACCCATGAGAGCAACGGTGTCATTCATAGCAAAAGCAGCTAATAAACCAAATACTAGTGAAGACGCTATTATCAGAGATCTCAACGTCCTGAATCTACTAATAAACCACAGCGAGATAGCGTCTAAGAGACCTGATTCCTCGGCCATCCCAACTAAGCTAAACATCCCTATTAGAAACAATATTACATCAAGATCTATTAATGAACCGATCTCATCTATTGAGACAAGATTCATTGAAACAGTTAAAAAAGACGTGAAGGCCATCGCACTCCATATAGGGATCTTAGCGTATCTACTTCTGAAAATAAGAAAAAATATTAGTATAGCTATGATCAAGAACCCGGTAAATAATCTCTGTATCTCATAAACTCTCTGAGTAGCTAAGCTGAGATCTATGTGCAGAGACTGCCACCAAGTATATGCTGATGAAATAATTAGACTTTTAAATATTGAGCTCTCACCACAACCCCTCAGGAGAACCTTAGGATCCTCCGCCAACAATTGATGGTAGTATATCTAGTTCAGCATCACTATCTATGATATACTTATCGATATCTCTTATGGGAATAACTCTGCTATTAAGCACCAGTATAATATCATCACTGCCTAGTAATTTATCAAGGATCTCTGGTGTATTCTTCTCAAGTATCTCTCTCAGGTTCTTCTTCTCTGAGATACACAGGATCTTCTTATCCCATCCAAAAAGATCTCTTAGAGAACCATATAATCTGATCTCTAATTTAATCTCCCTACTCATTCTACGCTTCTCGCTCTCTCCAATGTCTTCTCTATAGTTTTCCAATGATTACCTCTCCAATAAACCTTACCGCATCTATAACATACCCAAAACTCACGGTACTTACTAGCGATCTCACTACTAACCTTACCCGCGACCTCTGTTAGTGAAGTTGTTCTCTTAAGAGGATAGTTGCAGGCTGGGCATCTCGTGTCATTGGGATCTACCTCTAGTCTTATGTTGTATCTCTTTCTCAGTATTCTCAGCATCTCCTCCACAGACTCTGTCTCGATGAGAACTGCTTCGAGATTATTTTTCTTTGCTCTAATAAATAATCCTCTATCTCTAGTCACTAGAACTCTACGATCTTCTTCTGAGATCTTGAGTATTCTATAATCACTATATCTATTGCTATATAATGTGTCATAACCAAGTATTCTCAACCATCTCGCTAAGTTCCCAAGCATTGTGTCTACAACAAATCTTGGTTCTATAGGCATTGTGTCTCTCGATCCACTGAATATATATGTTTAGTGAGAAGCTTATATCCTTAAGCCTAAGATCTCTTCTTAATAAAGTAGTGAAATGATTTTCCATTCAAGAAATCGATTATCTCCTTAAACATCTCAGACATTGTTGGGTGAGGATATACTGCTTCACCAAGATCATCGATACTAAGTCCTAATTCAACGGCAATGGATAAGATACTCACTAGCTCAGATGCGTAGGGAGAAACTATTACCCCACCAAGTATTTTTCTCGTAGATCTATCCATAACAATCTTTATGAAACCTGTCTCAGCATCCTCAATAACAGCTCTAGCTACTCCACCTAAAAATAGTCTCTGAGAGACGGGTTCATAACCCTCCTTCTTGGCCTCATCAATACTGTAGCCAACTTGAGCAATCTCAGGATCCGTGAAAACAATTGAGGGAATAAATCTCTTGTCATACTCAACAGATCCTCCACTAGCATTCTCAGCGGAAACAACCGCCTGTATAAATGCTTTGTGAGCTAGAAGTGGTGGACCAGCGACGTCGCCTGAGGCATACACATCTGGATTAGTGGTCTGCATATACTTATTGGTTCTTATATATTTCTTCTCTGAGATCTCTACACCTAATCTCTCAAGACCTAATCCCTCAGTATTAGGTTTCCTACCGACGGCAACCAATATTTTCTCGCCACGTATTACTTGATTATTAGATAATCTTGCCTCTATCTCTCCGTTAACTCTTTTGATCTCCTTAACCACTGTATTCTTATAGATCTTCACGCCGAGGCTGGATAGTCGCTTCTCGACAAATTTAGAGGCGTCGAGATCTACTCCAGGCAGAAGATTCGGCATCATTTCAACAATATGGATATCTACACCTAATTTAGCTAGTATAGTAGCAAATTCTACACCTACGTATCCTCCTCCTACAATAATTATGCTCGACGGAGCTTTCCTTAAGTTAAAGATCTCTCTGTTATCCAGTATATACTCTCTATTCAGCTTAAACTCCTCAGGGATCAAAGGATCAGTTCCAGTAGCGATAATGATCTTTGATGCCTTCAAAACCTTATCTCTATCTACATGAACAATTTTGTCCTCAGCTAATTCAGCTCTTCCAAAGAAGATATCTACCCCATAACTCTTCAGTAAATACTCGATCCCTGAAGATACTTTAGACACTATCTCAGAAACCTTTTTCATGAGCTCAGCAAAATTTAGAGAAAGATTCTCTTTACCAGAAACAAATTCTGATCCTAGAATTTTCCAGTAGGCATCTGAGAATCTCACAAGAGCCTTAGTGGGTATGCAGCCATATAATGTGCATTCACCACCAAATCTACCTCTGTTCTCAACAATAGCTACTCTTAATCCTAGTTGAGCAGATCTTATGGCCGCGGGATAACCGCCCGGCCCCCCACCGATAACTACAACATCGTATTTCTCTATAGAAATCACCTATAAAAATTATAGCTCGATAATAATTAAGACACGAGGATCATATCGATAAAAATCTTTAGATCATCTAATTCTCTTAAAGACTACGTGAACCTCTCTACCACATGAGCACACAAATGCTTTTTCAACAATATACTTAGGAGACTCCTCTGTAGTTGAGAAACCCTCGCCACCAACTATAGAGACAGCCTCTTTACCACCGAATACATAGCCTGTGTAAGTCACTCTGAATTCATCAACGAGATCCTTTTTAACTAGACTCCAAATAAGTTCTCCTCCTCCCTCAACAAGAATCTTTCTTATACCTAGTTCATATAATTTCTCCAATGCTTTCTCCATATCTATATTTGGTGGATTAGATGATTCTATTATATAAACCTCAACACCCCTAGATCTTAGTCTCTCAATTTTTTCCTTGTCAGCTAATTGACTAGTCAATATTATTGTTCTAGCAATAAGCTCTCTCACCAACCTAAGATCCTCTCTAATAGATAATCTACCATCAACAACAATTCTCACGGGATTAGGCCCCTCCACGTACTTTAGTCTTAGTGAGGGATCATCGATATTAGCGGTATTAGCACCAATCATTACTGCACCAGCTTCTCTCCTAGCCATATGTAGTCTCTTAAAGTCCTCTGGGCAACTCAGCATACTGTATCTAGTTTTCGAAGCTATCTTACCATCTATTGTGGCAGTTGAGTAAACAATGACGTAGGGTCTAGGCATTTAGAACCCTTAGATCTACTGAGGTTTCTGATAATACTTCTGGTATAGCTCATCTAAGTGTTTCATTGTGTCATTATCTAATTTAATATCTATTGAGCCTAATGCTTCAGTTAATTGATCTATTCTGGAGACACTTATTATTGGTATTATAGGAATATTAAGCTCCTCAGATCTCTTAAAGATCCATGCGAGAGCTAGTTGTGATGGAGACACGCCCAGTGTTTTAGCTAGCTCCAGGTACTCCTCAATGAACTTGAGATTACGATCTGTTAAGTATCTATCTACGAAGATTTTCATGTAAGTGGCTCTAGAACCCTCTGGTATAATCCACTTCTTCTCTCTAGGATCAAAGTATTTTCCACTCAGAAAACCTTGAGCAAGAGGTGAGTAAGCTACTACACCAGCTCCGTATCTCTTCGCTATAGGTATTATATCATTCTCGATCTCTCTCTCAATCAAATTATACTTGTACTGCAGTGCTACAATAGGTTCATAGCATGGGTCCTGGGACATTATCATAAGCTCAGAGAGATATTGAGCAGGTATGTTACTAACCCCTATATATCTTACATAACCTAATCTAACAAGATCTCTGAAAGTCGATAGAAACTCCCTCAAGGGCGTGTCAGGATCGAATAAATGCGCGTAGTAGAGATCAAGGTAATCAAGTTGAGTTCTCTTAAGACTCTCTTTGATTTGCCACATAACATGTTTTCTACTTAACCCACCACCATTAGGCCAAGAAGCCATTTGTCCACCGACTTTTGAGGCTATAAACAAACTTTCTCTCTCAAAACCCAGTTCCTTGATTAATTGAGCCAATAGCTTCTCGGCATAGCCTCTATGTGTGAGAGGTACTGGTGATATTCCTCCGTGATATGTATTAGCTGTGTCTATGAAGTTAATACCTTCATCATAAGCCTTCTTAAAAACTCTCTTGAGTTCATCGACATCTATCTTATGAACACCATATTCGTCTTTCTCGGGTAATCTGGGTAGATGCCACATACCTAATGAAATAACTGATACTTTAACTCCTGAGTTATAGGATAATCTAATATATTTCGTAGTAAATCACCTTATCAATTTAAAGAGAAAAACTTATAAGAATATGCTTAATTCAAAAAATTAATCAGCTACGTAAGTCTCTTCATGAGAATCAGGATCTACATAAGGCTCAGGATAAAGACTATGGCCGATATGAAGATCATAATCATCTTTGTATATATACGTTCCACAGTCCAGGCACCACATAAAATCATAGTAGGAGAGATTTAATCTCGCGTATTTATCACAAGAATCATATTTGTTAGTAATCTTATTATTACTAGCTACACAAGCGCCAAGTGTTGGGTGATGTTGAAGTGGTCTCCAATAAATACAATTAGAACAGTTCTTAAGTCTAAGCATAAGAACACCATCTAATATATTAATTCTTTAAAATATAAGTTTTGGTATGTTATGAAACTTAATTAATTATTGAAAACTTTTAATAGTCTCATTACGACTTAGAGATTAGTTTTGAGAAAACTATTTCTTTAGTATTTTTATTATTTCATCAACTGCTTCATCAAGATTCTCAATGATTTTTCTGAGTCTCTCTGGCGGCTTTATCTCTCTCAGTTCTCTTACTCTAGAGGGGGAACCTACTAAACCAACCTCCTCTGGCTTAAGACCTAGATCATTTAAAGTCCATATTTTGACTTTAAATTCTTTCTCGACCCACCTCTTTCTCCTGAAATCAGGTAGCCTAGGTGTGTTTGCTCCAAGCTCAATGGCTAATACCGCTGGTATTGGGATCTCTAGATCCTCGTATCCACCTTTTATAGTTCTTCTCACAATAACTATTCTTCTAGATAGATCCAGTTCAAGAACCTTTGACACGTATGTTGCCTGATGAATATTTAGCCAAGAAGCTATTCCAGGAGGAACTTGACCCGTTGACCCATCTGAGCTCTCCTCCCCGCAGAAAATTAGAGTAGGAGACCCAATTTTCTCAATGGCTCTGGCGAGAACTCTTGAGGTAACGTATGCATCGCTACCAGCTAAAGCTCTATCACTTACTAAGATCGCGTCATCAGCACCCATTGAGACACCTATCTTCAGGAATGGTTCAAAGAATGGTGGACCCATTGATAGTATAATTACTTTCCCACCGTATCTATCTTTTAGTTTAAGTGCCTCCTCGAGAGCGTTTTTATCTGCTGGATTTATCTCGTTGGTGGCTTTAGATCTATCAATTGTCTTAGTAACCGGGTCAAACACTATCTCCTCTGGTTTAGGAACAATCTTCATAGTGACTATGTAGAGAGGCTCAGAACTCATTCTCATCAACCTCTTAATTTCGCGAGTAGTTTCTTAATTAATTCATATAGATCTCCTACTACAAAAAGATCAGAGTACTCTTTTATTGGTGCCTCAGGATCAATATTCACCGAGATCACATACCCACAGTCTCTTATACCAGAAACAAAATGCGGAGCTCCACTAGCTCCTAGAACAATCGCGATCTTAGACTTCAGCGTTATTCCCGTAGATCCGACCTGGAGATCTCTTGGAGCTAGACCTGCGTCCGCCACAGGTCTTGTGACCGCGAATTCTGCTCCTATTTCTTTAGCGAAATTCTTAACTGTATCCAGATCCTGTAAACAACCTGCTCCTGCAATAACCACTCTCTCTGCTTTTGACACATCTTGTCTAGGCATACGGACTCTATTAATTTTCCTAATACTAGTAGACAAATCCTTACTTATCTCAGTCTCATCTATTAACTCCGCTCTCAGATTCTCAAAGATTCTTGGTGTGAATACACCTGGTGTGACAGTTGCCATCTCGGGCATAGTGATACATTCACAAACTGCTGCAATACTACCTCCGAATCCTGGGACCGCGGCATTCATTCTCATAGTCGAAGGATCTATGTCAATAGATATTACATGAGCCAGTAGACATGTTCTTAGTTTAATAGCTAATCTACCGGCTAAATCTCTAGAGTCTCTTGTTGCTGGGAACAAGAGGTATCTTGGCCTGTACTTATTGACTAGTCTATACATTGTCTCAGTAAATATATCAGTTAAATATGTTCTGAATAATGGGTTATCAACATATACAATTTTAGAGGCACCGTGTCTCGATATTTTCTCAGCTAACTCACGTGCTTTATCAGCTAGTAGAAAAGCTATGACATCCAAATTATATTGATTACCTAGTTCACGTGCTCTTGCTAATATCTCGAGGGAAGTTTCTTCCACTACGCCCTCATCTTGCTCTATGAATACTCCAATACCACTCCAACTCATGTTGGATCCCTAAATCAATCTCGCGACAAGATCTGATACATCTACTATCTCCACAATATTTGTCTTAAAGATCTTTGCTTCATCAATAAACATTCTCAGACAGAACTGACAGGCTGTTGACAGGATCTTTGCGTTTGAGTCATTGGCTTCCTTAAGTCTATATGTAGCCATTCTAACACCTTTCTCCTCTGAGAATATTCTTCCACCACCTGCTCCGCAACAGAGAGTGTATTCACGATTATGCTCCATCTCAATATATTTCGCACCTGGTATATTCTCTAGTATGTGTCTAGGCTCCTCAGTTATTCTTAGGTATCTACTTAAGTAGCATGGATCGTGATAAGTTACGAGACCTATTTCCCCACTTGTCTTGAGTTTGAGTTTTCCACTGGAGATTAATTCAGCGATTAATTGAGTGTGGTGATAAATTTCCACGGGGATCTTGAGACCGAATTCTGGATAGACTTTACGCATCATGTATAGTGTATGTGGTGAGTGAACCACTAATGGGGCCTCTAACTTAAGAAGCACATCCGAGATAGTTGATAAATACTCCTCGAGAAACGCTGTTTCGCCAGAGTCGTATATTACGTGGCCACAGCACATAGGATCTAGAACAGATACTTTGTAACCTAAGCTTCTTAGTATTGTGCTCACAGATTTAATAATTCTCTGTGAGATAGGGTCAATAACACTTGAGCAACACGCGAACAAGAGATAATCTGGCTTCTGAATTGATTGAGTAAGCTCTTTTAGATTTAATCTAAATTTCTTTAGATCCGAGGAGGAATACCCCCATGGGTTCCTGGCCTCGTATAGTCTCCATAGAGTCTCTGTTATCTTAGGATCTGTTTTTCTCTTCTCCTGAAGAATCTCTCTGTATCCACGTATTATAGAGGGTATATCAACACCTCTTGGACACGAGGATGCACATGATCCACATGTTGTGCATCTCCATATGAAATCAATTATTTTCTCATCAGATGGGACAACGCCGTATTGAGCATATTTAATTAATTTCCTCACGTAATTAATAGATGCTTCACCTGACAATGGGCATGTAGCAGTGCATGTTCCGCATTGGAAGCATAGTCCTAGGGTGTTTAGTGATTTTCTCATTAATCTCTCTCTAACAGAGAAATCTATTCTCATGTGATCACCCTGAGGAAGCTAGTGCTTTAGCGAATTTCTTCTTTGTTTCCTCAATCTCCTCTTTGGTTACTGTCGAGATTATCTTCTCGAGATCCTTCATGAGCTCAACTAGATCTGTTACATCTGGTGCTCCGAATAATCTCATTTGCAGTCTCTCGGGTCTTATACCCATGCTCTGTAGCCTCTTTCTCCACAGCTCAAATCTCTTCACAGTTTGATAATTAGCTGTTATGTAGTGGCAATCTCCTAATCTACAGCCTGTGACAGCTACTGCAGCGGCTCCTCTGGCAAATGCTCTTTCTATATGCTTCCAAGATACTCTTGATGAGCACATTAATCTAATTGGTCTACCTACAGCGGGGTACTCTAGCTTCAGTATACCTGCGTTGTCAGAGGCTGCATATGAACACCAAGCGCAGGTGAATACAATAGCTTTCTTCTCAGGCTCCTCCTCTAGTGCTGCATCTATCTGAGCAAATATTTCTTCGTCTGTGAACGCGGGTATGGTTATTGCTCCAGTGGGGCATTCAGCAGCGCAATTTCCACAACCCATACAGGCAGCGGGTGAGAAGTTTAGGTATTTACCTACCTCACCTTTTAATGCTCCGTATGGGCATACCTTGGTACATAACATACATAATTTACACTTACTCTTATCTATATGAGGTATAAACGGATCTTTCTCAACAAAGCCTATGCTAAGTATCGCAATAGCTCTAGAGGCCGCGGCTAGTCCCTGAGCAATACTCTCGGAAATAGTCTTTGGACCCTGAGCAACACCGGCTAGTAATATGCCTGTTGAGAGACTTTCTGCGGGACCCAGCTTCGGATGTGCTTCTAGCAGGAATCCTTCTTTATCCTTCGATATCCTCAGGATCTTGGACATTTCATCAATACTCTTACTAGGCACAATACCGATGTTGAGTATAACATTATCTACTGGTATCTCTATCTCCTCTCTAAGCTCTCTATCAAATACTCTAAGTACTTCGCCGTCGAAGCGAATAACTTCCTGAAGATCAGCGTCTCTAGGCACTCTTATAAATATTACACCTTCTCTAGCGGCTTCTTTATATAAATTCTCTGCCTCAGGTGTGTAAGCCATAAGATCCTTATATATTAAAGCAACCTCTCTACCACTCCTCCTGATCTCAAGAGCTTTATATAGAGCTAGTTGACAACAGAATCTCGAGCATCCTCTCTGATTATTTCTAGATCCGACGCAGTTGATTATAGCAACTCTCTTACCCAGGTTCTCAATACCTATCTCCTCAAGATCTAATGTGGTTAAAACATTCTTATTCACTCCATAACCAAATTCTGTTGGTGTGTAAGGTTCGCCACCTACAGCAACTATTATTGCGCCGACCATGTGCTCCTCACCATTACTTAATTTAACTTGGAATTGCCCAACGAATCCTGATACATCAATAACCTGTGTATTAGTGAGTACTCTTACACCTGCTTCTTTAACCTCTTTAATTAATTCATCTAGCAACTCCTTGGCATTCACACCTGTTGGTGCCACGGTCTTTAATCTTCTTAAGAAGCCCCCGAGCTCACTCTCTTTCTCAACTAAAATAGTCTCTAAACCAGCTCTCGCCGTGGCAGCGGCTGCAGCTAATCCAGCTGGTCCTCCACCTATCACTAGAACTTTCTTGACAACAGGCACCCTGATTTTATCTAGCGGTTTTAGATACGCGACTTTTCTAACAATCATCTTAATCATATCAAAGGATTTTCTCGTAGCTATCTCCCTATCTGGGTGAACCCATGTACACAGATTTCTTATATTAGCCATCTCGACAGTGAAGGGATTCATTCCACCGTTTGCGGCCGCCTCTCTGAAGAATCTTAGGTGAGTAGCAGGGCTACAAGCCGCGACAACTACTCTATTAAGCTTCTTCTCACGAATTACCTGACTGATTCTTTCTAGACCAGATCTAGCACATGCAAACATCAGATCCTCTGCGTGAACAACATTAGGTAGCTTCGAGACTTCCTTAACTAGATGAGGCACATCCGCTACTCCAGCAATATTAGTTCCGCAGTGACATATGAATACCCCTATCCTAGGTGTCTCATAACTGATCTCTGGGTCAGGAACAAACTCTTTGTAAGGCCACTCTCTGATTCTAATTCCTTTCTGAGCCATTGCCGCCGCGGCTCCGCCCTCAATAACACTATCACATATATCCTTTGGATGTGAAGCGGATCCAGCCACGTACACCCCTTCTTTAGATGTTGCTACTGGGTTTAGTGGTGAAGTCTTTATGTATCCATACTCATTAATCTCAACACCTATTATCTTAGCTAATTTATCTAGTTCTTTAGGTGGTTTAACAGCTGGTGCAAGAACCACTAGGTCGTATTCTCTCTCCTCTATTTCTCCAGTCTCGGTGTTCTCGAATCTAACTATTAACTTACCTTCTTTCTCCACTATACCTACTGGTTTACCGAATAGTATCTCTACACCCTCCTCCTTAGCTCTTCTATAGAAGTGCTCGAATCCTTTTCCATATGTTCTTATATCATTCATGTAGAGAATAGATACATGCTTGATCTTATGCATCTTAGCTTGAATAGCCTGCTTGAGGAGATAAGTGCAGCAAAATGCTGAGCATATAGGCACATATCTTCTGTCTCTTGATCCTATGCATGATATAAATAGTATACTCTCAGGCTCTTTATGATCACTTGGTCTAACTATGTGACCCATTGACGGACCTGCGGCATTTATGATCCTCTCCCACTGATAAGATGTTATTACATCAGGATACTTCTTGTATCCTGTCCAAGGTATCTCTGAAGGATCTATTAATTCGTAGCCTGTGGCTATTATTATTGAGGATACTTCTCTCTCTACTATCTTAGGCTTCATCAAGAAATCAATAGCCTTAATATCACATGCTTTAATACATCTATCACATGGCAGATAATTAGGTGGTTTATTCAAACAATTCTCTATATCAATAATATATCTACCAGGCTCAGCCTGCGGGAATGGTAGATAAATAGCTTTTCTGGCTCCCACGAAGCCATCGAATTCTGATGGAACAACTACTGGGCACTCCTCAGCACATTTACCACATTTTGTGCATGCATCAGTCACATATCTCGGATGCACCAAGATCTTTACTTTGTATGGAGGCTTATCTCCTGATACCTCTATTACCTCTGCGGGAGCGAACAACTCTACGTTGGGGTGTCTGCTAACATCTGATATTAGTGGACCCTCTATACATATGCTGCAATCAAGTGTTGGGAATGTTTTGTCTAGTAGAGCCATTTTACCTCCTATAGTTGGTGAGCGATCTACGAGAACAACTTTTACTCCTGAGTTAGCTAGATCAAGTGTTGCTTGTATACCCGCTATGCCACCGCCTATAACCAAAACCCTATTAACACTCATATTCATCAGCCTCGTACAATAGAGGACATGTACTCAAGACCTTTGTAAAAAGCTTTAATGTTCATCTCCTCTGTTCCTTTTCTAACAGTCTCTCTGATCGCTTCCTCAACGTATTTAGGCTCTATTGCTTTGATTAGATGTATTACTCCTCCTATAAGAACCATATTCATCGCTATTCTTCTCTTAACAGTGGCTTCCGCTAAATGAATAGCGGGGATACCAATCATTCTCTCCTTATAGAAATCCTCTTCGGAGGGTTTCACGAGTGATGACTCGTATATGAGGTATCCCTCAGGGTTCAGCGACTTTATTTCTCTGAAATACATCTCCTGAGTAGTTACAACCAATATATCGGGTGTGGATATGTATGGGTAGTCTATTTCTTCGCTCGAGATAATCACATCTGATTTTGACCAACCACCTCTCTGCTCTGGGCTGTAGGCTATAGTCATCACGGCGTCGTAGCCTGCTTTAACTGCGGCGGTCCCAAGAATTCTTCCTGCCAGCACTATTCCGTGTCCACCTAATCCACCTAGTCTTATTCGGACTATCACTCTCTAGCACCTCCCTTGGATACTCTCTCAATAAGTTCTCGGTAGAGTTCCTCGTAGGTTTTCTTCCTAACCTTATAGAATACTCCTATGACTAAGGGTTCCTTGGGGTCTAGTGAGATACCTATTTTACTTAGATCTGCTTCATTATCAATTACACATCTATCTCTGAAGTACTTAACCATATCAGTGTATGACGGGAACCTATTTCTCTCTCCGTAGAGGACGCAGGGAGCTATTATCTCAACAACCGCGAATCCCTTGTGCTCAAACATTTGTATAAATGTATCAACCATCTGGGCATAGTGTATAGGTGTCCATCTAGCAATAAATGTTGCTCCAGCGGCATACGCTAGCAGAGGTATATTAAATGGATACTCAATATGACCATGTGGAGAAGTGGTTGTGTAGGATCCGACTGGTGTAGTTGCTCCGTACTGACCTCCGGTCATTCCGTAGATGAAGTTATTCACTATAACCACATTAATATCGTGATTTCTTCTGGCAGCGTGTATAAAGTGATTACCCCCTATAGTTATTATGTCACCGTCTCCACCAACCACTGTGACCTCGAGTTCTGGATTAGCTAGTTTCAGTCCCACCGCAAATGCTATTGGTCTCCCATGGGTCACGTGATAAGCATCTATCTTCAAGTACCCTGGTAGCCTCCCTGTGCAACCAATACCTGATACCCCAACGTGTTTCTCTATTGGTATACCCGATTTCAGTATTGCCTCAGCCAATCCCTTCAGAACAATCCCTAATCCGCATCCTGGGCAGAATATGTGTGGCATTCTATCAATTCTAATAACTTCTTCGAGACCCTTGTAGAATGTTGAGAGCGCTGTTGCAGAGAAGTCTCTTAATCTAACTCTATCTACGGGTGAGCTCATGCGCCATACACCTTACGTACAATACCTTCAATATACCCGGGATCAGGCATATAGCCGGGTGCGTAGGGGACGTGCATGATATCTATGTCTTTGGCGGCGTATTCTCTCACCACATGAACCATTTGACCCATATTGATCTCTACAACAATGATCTTATTGACCTTCTCTGATAACTCCCTAAGCCTCCACCACGGGAATGGCCATGCTGTCTTTGGTCTGAAGAGACCTATTCTAAATCCTTCTTTTCTGAGTTTCTTAACGACTTCTTTAACAGATCTCGAGGTGCATCCATAAGCAACCATGAGTAACTCTGCGTCATCTGTCTCATACTCCTCCCACTCAGCGATTTTTCTCTCATTCTCTCTGACCTTTCTCACTAATCTCTGAACAAGTCTGAAGGATATTTCTTTATCTACTGACGGATATCCTCTATCATCATGTGTTAAACTATCATAATTAACTCTATAACCCGTTCCCGCGATAGCCATTGGTGGAACAAGATATCTGGAGTCAGCCACCAAATACTGATCCGGTGGAACCGTGGGTTTCTCTCTCTCAACAATCTCTATCTCGCTGTAGTCAGGAACAACTAATTTACCCATCATATGCCCAATTACTTGATCTGCCAGAACCATTGTTAAGATTCTGTATCTTTCGGCGGTATTAAAAGCCTTGATAGTGAAGTCAAATGCTTCTTGAACACTATTTGGTAAGTAAGCAACTATCTCATAATCACCGTGAGAACCCCATTTAGCCTGCATAATATCTCCTTGACCCACCAACGTAGGGATCCCGGTGCTGGGACCCGCCCTCATTATATTGACTATTACAGAGGGGATCTCCATCATAGAGGCTAAGCCAATAGACTCCATCATTAGACTAAAACCAGGGCCACTAGTAGCGGTCATGGCTTTCACACCGGCTGCTGAGGCCCCGAGGACAGCAACTATAGATCCTATCTCATCCTCCATTTGAATAAATACTCCACCGACCTCAGGAAGTCTTCTCGACATCCACTCAGCAATCTCATTAGATGGAGTAATTGGGTAGCCAGCATAGAACCTGCAACCAGCAATTAAAGCGGCTTCAGCAATCGCTATATTTCCCTGCATAAAGTATTTTCCAGGTTTAAGTAGCCCAGGCATTATCTCACCAGCTTTGAGGCAGGAACTTTATCGATTCTCTCGAGATAAATAGCGTAGTCAGGACAAATCCTCTGGCACATACCACATGCTGCACAGAGATCCTCCATACCCTTCTTGATAATAGGGTAATGATACCCTCTAGAGTTCACTTCCTCGGAGAAATCAAGAATCTTCCTCGGGCAAAACTCTATGCAGAAGCCACAGCCCTTACAAAGTTCTGGTTCTACTCTTAATCTACCTATAGGTATAAAAAGTTTCTCTAAGTTCAAAAGTCTCAAGAAATCTTCACCCTCTTTTATTATTATTGTTTCGGAATATATAAAAATTTTATTTATTAAATCATATATATATATTTGCGAATATTTTTAAATACAATAAAATCTTGAGAACACAAGTATCTACAGATTGATCAGTTGTATTAGTGTGTTAAATCTTAAAGACAATTAAAGATCTCTATAAAATTAGGATTATTAAGATCCCAGATAACCTATTGCTGTTTCAATAAAACTAGTGATAATACTAACATAAATAAAGTAATACAATGCGAAATAAGTGATAAACATAGGTAATGAAATATTTGTTTAAGCTGGATTACGTGTACATGAAAGATGCAATTTCGCTTCTCTAGAGATCTCCACCTTACCTCTATAAACCACGTATTCTCTTGGGAGAGATCTCATATTATACATCGAGGCCATTGAGTATCCATAGGCGCCGGCATCTAGGATCGCTACTATGTCTCCAACCAGTATTTTAGGCAGATATATGTCTCTAGCAATATAATCAGTAGATTCACATAAGTTGCCGTAGATATCAACTAAGTATTTTTCTTCACTGGATCTGTTTAGGACAACCACTCTGTGTTTAGCGCCGTATAGTGCTGGTCTAATTAAGTGATTGAAGCCTGTGTCTAATATAACAATTTTCTTATCTCCATAATCTTTTAAATCAGTTACTCTAGCCACTAAAACACCTGCTCTAGCGACCAGGAATCTTCCTGGTTCAATAAGTATTTTAGTGATCTTGTCTTCGTCTCGTATAATTCTCGATAATTTCTCAAAGAATTCTTGGAATGGATACTCCCGATCATCTTCATATGATATGCCGAAGCCCCCTCCCAGATCTATTTCTTCGACGCTCTCAATATTTCTGGAGACTTCTAGAAGCTTCTCTAAGACACGGATATGGGTGTTAGGATCCATGATTCCAGAGCCAATGTGAGCATGAAGACGCTTAATGAAGATATTACTTTTCTTAGCTAATTCCACAACATCTCTTAATTTCTCAATTGGTAAACCAAATTTGGAGTATTTACCACCTGTTGTAGTGTATTCGTGAAAACCTTCGCCGAAACCAGGGTTAATTCTTATACCAATCTCTCCTTCGAAACCTATATCAATTAAGTATCTCAACTGTGTCTCTGAGTCAATATTTATATTAATTTTTTCTCTATATGCGATCTCAAGATCTTTCTTAGATAAACCTGGTGCGGTAAGATATATGCGACTTGGATCAACACCGCAAACTCTTGCTTGAAGTACTTCTCCTGGTGAAGAGGCGTCGAAGCCTGAACCAAGATCCTTTAGTAAACTAATTATATGTGGATTAGAATTTGCTTTCAACGCGTAAAGTATTATGAGTTTCTTTCCTAGTCCCTCGATATATCTCTCGGAGAGCATCTTGAGAAACATGAATCTTCTCTCGATATCTTCTAGATCATATATATAAAAAGGTGTATCAAGGTCTTTTGCTATTTCATATAGATCTTTTTCACCAATGAATATTCTGCTACCCATGATCCTCATAATAAACCCATCATATATAATGCTATTATCTCATAAATACAGTGTATTTATGTTTTTGTTCACGAAGATATATAGGTGTTAGTATGCTGAGTCAAATAGCGAGAATCCTAGAAGAATTAATCTCTGCTCACCCATACTTTCTCTTAGGCGTAGACTCTAGAGGCAGAGTTATTTACCAAAGCAATGAGGGTGGATTCAACTCTATATGGGCTCTCGATCCTTCCTCAGGTGATAGAAAGAGACTTTCTACAGAAACTATTCTCTGGACAGATCTAGTCTCTGATAAGAGAAACAGAGTGGTTTTCACAAGAGATGTTTCTCGGGGTAGAGAGCAACAAATAGTGGGCTACGTAGATCTTGTGAGTGACAGAGAGTTTTTATATGAGTCTATGAAGCCTCTGAGAGTATTTGGTTTAGCAGATGATGGTGAGAGAATAGTTTTCACAGGAGCTACGGAGACTGATATCTCTATATATATGGCCTCTGGAGACGAGGTCTCTAAGCTACATAGATTAGATGCTTTAGCATTTGTCTCGGATATTAAAGGAGATCTTGTTGTTGGATCAGGTCATCTCAAGAAGAATCCTTTTTCCACAGAGATCTTTGTTTATAACATAGGCAGTGGTGTACTAAGAGTATATACCCCGAGAGATGGTAGCACAAATAGTAATCCATTAATACTGAGTAGTAAAAAGATACTTTTCACAACGGATGCCTTCGGTGGAAGAAATAGACTAGCTCTCCTAGACCCGGAGACAGGAGAGATCACTGAGGCACAATTCAAGGAGAAAGATCTTGAGAACTACAATGCCACAGAATACATATTCTACAGAGAATTTAATAACCAGATATACGTTGTAGGTAAGAGAGAGGGCAGATCAAGACTCTTCGTAGACGGAAAATTACTAGAGACACCTGAAGGAATGATCCTAAGCGTCTACCCAGATAAAGACAAAATATACTTCACGTACACAAGTCTCACAAAGCCACCGAGAATAATGGTCTGGGAGAGAGGTTCATTAAGAGAGGTCATAGGATCTAGATTCTCGAGAGACCTAGAGGAGAGATTCGGATCTGTTGAATTTAGATACATAGAATCACTGGATAAACTAAGGATCCCAATATATATTGTTAGAAGCAACAAATTTGATGAGACCAGATCAGCCGTAGTCTATATCCACGGTGGACCGTGGTCTGAGGTGGCTGATTCGTGGAGTATAATGATTGCCTCATTAGTGGCTATGGGCTTCAATGTTGTAGCACCTAACTTCAGAGGATCCACTGGATACGGAGAGGAGTTCAGAAAACTCGACATAGGTGATCCCGGGGGAGGAGATTTACTGGATATTGAGGCATCAGCAAAATATGCCCTAGAAAACAAATTAGGTGAGAAACTATTCGTTATGGGCTACAGCTATGGTGGATACATGACTCTCTGGACAATGTTTAATAAACCTGATTTATTTGACTGTGGCGTAGCTGGAGCCTCAGTAGCTGATTGGGAGGAGATGTATGAACTAAGTGATGCAGTATTTAGATCATTTATAGATACTTTATTCGCGTATAAGAAAGAGCTTTTGAAGGAGAGATCTCCTATACACAAAGCAGAGAATCTGAAGAAGCCACTCTGTATAATTCATCCACAGAATGATACTAGAACACCTCTTAAACCAGTTATGAAATTAATAAGCAAGTTAATGGAATCCGGGAAAGTATTCGAGGCTCACATAGTTCCTGATATGGGTCATGTTATTAGTAATATTGATGATGCAGTAAAGATTCTTTTACCAGCACTAATATTCCTCAATAGATGTGTTAGAGAAGCAAAGAAGTAGTGGGGGAGTATTTTGCATAAGTATATTGAGTATAAACACACCTTCTACAGACCGCTACACCCGAGACCAACAGTTTTCGTAGGAACAATGTGTCCCGGGAACAAAATTAATTTTATGCCGGCTTCATGGAATATGCCTGTTTCTGAGGAGCCTCCCACGATAGCTGTTGCAGTTGATAAAAATACATTCACTTATACATGCCTCGAGTATCATCCCGAAGCAACTATAAACGTGGCTTCAGCAGATCAGTATCAATTAGCGTATGACCTGGGCACGGTATCAGGTAGAGAAGTTGATAAAGTATCAAGATTCAAGATCGAGACTGTCCCAAGCGAATTAATCAAACCACCTGGGCTAGCAGGATCAATAGCAATATACGAGACACGTGTAGTAAATAAATTAGATGTTGGTGAAGTCAGGATATACGTATTTGAGGTTCTTAAGGTGAAAGTTCTCGAGGACCATGTAACAGAATACGGCCCTGATCTAAGGAAAACGAATCTTTTACTACATGGTGTGGGAAGAGCCTTCTATAAAGTAGATCCGAGAACCATCTTCGCTAAAAAATCATAGAGATCCGCTTACTTCTCCGCAGAAATTTTTTCACCTATGCTACTAATCAATCTAGCGGTATACTCAACGATCTTAGGTACAGTATCCACGGTTATGTACTCATTAGGTGCATGTGCTCTCCCGCCGTGACCTGGTGCTGTTGATATCATTGGCACACCGAGTCTCCTCGTGAATAGATACCCAGGCGCTGATCCTGGGATATTAGGTATTATATATACTCTCGGGTATCCCATTTCACTATATACTCTCCTAGAGATCTCAACATATGGGTTCCTAGGATCAGTTCTACTCCACGTGTAAGCATCGTGAACACGGATCTCTACTAGATTTGATAGACCCAATCTATCAATAATCTTCTTAAGACCCTCGATAACGTCCTCGGGCTCTATACCTGGTACTAATCTGAAGTCTAGTCTAGCCACAGCCTCTGCGGGAGTAATAGTCTTTGTCCCAGGCCCAGTGTAGCCTGATGAGAAGCCATCTACATTAACAGTTGGCTTGAAAAACACAGCTATATAGAGAGCATCTCCCGAGAGTCTGGGTCTATATATTTTGTAGGCCTCGAGCAATTCCTCGAAAGGCATGGCCTCCTTAATATCATCTAGATACTTGAGATCCTCCTCAGTAGGTGTTAGAGCTTTCTCATCTAACCAAGGTATCTTAGGACCCTCCAAAGGATCTATCAAGTGAGAGATAACGTGTGATAGAACCACAGCTGGGTTGTAGAGACCTCTACTAAAACTACTGTGAACATCATACTCAGAGGTCTTGGATCTGAGCTCAACGAATACTATACCCTTATTACCCAAGACAATACTTGGTTTACCTATCTTCCTCTCAGAGGGGATCGCGAAATAAACAAGCTCAGATCCTCTTAAATCACCTTGTTTATCTTCAACGAACTTAGGCATTGAGGGACTACCAAGCTCTTCCTCACCCTCTAAAACAAATAAGATATCTAATGGCACCTCTCCACACAGCCTAAGATAAGTCTCTACACCTAGTAAAGCACTTAATAGAGCTCCTTTCGTGTTATAAGCTCCTCTAGCAATTATTTTATCCTCAATAATTCTCGCCTCAAATGGTGGCGAGATCCATTGATCCAGGGGCTCAACGGGTTGAACATCATACATGTTATATATAATCATTTTCCTACGACTAGAACCCTTGATCCTGCCATAAACAATTGGGTGCCCGCCATAAGTTAATTGAGTAGCCTCGCCACCAAGCCTTGTCTTAATAAACTCCTGTAGAAATGATGCTGTCTCCTTAATACCCAGTCCCGACCCAGATATACTCGGCATCTGCAGGAATCTTCGGACTTCTTCCACGAGCCTATCTCTATTCTCTCTCACGTATTGCGTGATCTTATTTCTGAGATCCTCACACCCCATTAAGACACCAGGTGTTAATAATCTTCGTCTCTTTATAAATAATACTTATAGCTGGTACAAAGACTACGGCTAATACAAGACCCGAAGAATAAAAATGCTACTTAGTTCTTGAGTAGAAATATTTATAGTTTCTAAAAAACAGTTTCTCTGAGGTCTTAATAATGAGTAGAGTATCTAATGATCTTGTGGAGAAAATTAAGCAGAATCTAAATGATTTTGTTGAGAAAAACTACGAGAGATACATAAAGATCCTTGGGGAGTTAGTTTCTATACCCACGGTTGCGGCATATGCCCGTGAGGAAATGAGGCGGTGTTCTGAGTTTCTCTCGGATCTTCTTAAAGAGAGAGGATTTAAGGTATATGTGGAGGAAGCCGGTGGGCATCCGGCTGTTCTAGCTGAGATTGGTAGTGGGAGTAGAGTTGTTATGATATATAATCACTATGATGTTCAACCACCTGATCCTCTTGATCTTTGGAAAACAGATCCCTTCAAGGCAGTGGTAAAAGATCAATTTGTTTTTGGTAGAGGTGTGGCTGATAACAAGGGTAATATAGCCGCTAGATTAGGCGCAATTGATTATCTACTTCCTTACTTAGATGATCTTGGTTTAAAAATAAAATTCTTTATTGAAGGAGAGGAGGAGATTGGCTCACCCACACTAGCTAAGATCATTGAGAAGAGGAGAGATTGGGTGAGGGCAGATGGTGGTTTCTGGGAGACTGGTTATGTTAGGAGAGATGGTAGATTAGGTATCTCACTTGGTTTTAAAGGAATGCTCTACGTAGAGATAATATTGAGAGGTGCTTTAAGAGATGTTCATAGTGGTAATGCTCCACTAATCCCTAACCCGGTGTGGAGAATGGCTAAGTTGCTTACTTATCTCAAGAACGAGAGAGGAGATATTTTGTTCCAAGACATATACGAGGGCATAGATCCTGTGTTTGTTAAGGAGGCTGAGGAGATGATTAAGGAACTAGATTTCGATGAGTTAGAAGAGTTAAAGAAAGAACTGGGCTTAAAGGAATTTGTTAAAGGCTTAACAGGTATTGATGCTTTGAGAGAGCTTTATACCAAGCCCTCTCTAAATGTATCAGGTCTCTACGCGGGATACACTGGTAAGGGTAGTAAGACTATTGTTCCCTCATTAGCTGGTGTGAAAATAGATATTAGACCAGTACCTGGTCAAGACCCAGCCAAGATCCTTGAGAGACTCAAGGATTATCTAAGTAAATTAGGTTTTAGCGATGCTGAGATAGTGGTTCATGGAATGTATCCATCGGGTTATACGAGGGCTAGTGAGAAGATAGTTAAAGACTCAATTAAAGCAGCTGAGGAAGTTTATTCGAGGCCTCCTGCTGTATATCCATTATCTGGTGGCTCTGGACCAATATATTTATTCACTAACGTGGCTAAGATACCTATGACAGGTGCAGGTGTAGGATACTACGGATCTGCTGCTCACGCTCCGAATGAGAATATTAGAATAGGAGATTTCAAGAATAGTATAAAGCATGTGGCTCTGACACTACTCTACTTCTCTAAATAATTCTCTTTTTAGTGAATTAACTATAAACTGTGAATAGTTTCTAGGTGTCTAATTACGTAACAAGCTACTTATTACCCTCCTTCTCCACTCTAGAATAATGGTTGATTTAAAATGATTAATCTCAGTAGGTTTCTTACACCATTTATAATTCTGATACTAATACTCTCAGTAGCACCCTATGTATCGATGGATACTGTGAAGGCTCAGCAAGTTGTGGAATTGAGAATAGGTATGCCTGATCAAATAGATAACTTTAATCCCTTAATAGGCACATTTGCGGCCGCGGGTTTTGTGAGAGGATTGTTATACGATACTCTACTGTATGTCTACACAAACGGAACCTATGGCCCATGGCTTGCTGAGAGTTACAGTGTTGATCAGCAGAAGCTCACTATAACATTTAAGTTGAGACCTAATATAAAGTGGCATGATGGCACACCTCTCACATCAAAGGATGTCGTATTCACATTTAATCTAATACTTAAGTCTAAATATGCTGATAAATTAGATAAATGGAATCTCAGGAAATATATTGCTAATGTAACAGCTTTAGATGATAGAACAATTGTTTTTCAACTAACACAACCATTTGCTCCAGCACTATTCTATGTAGGTGCATTAATACCAATACTTCCTGAGCACATATGGTCTCAAGTAGATCCGACAACATTTAAGAATATGGATAATCCAATAGGTAGTGGACCATTCAAATTCTACAGCTACACACCAGGAGTATCAATTGTGCTAGTTGCTAACCCAGACTTCTTCTTAGGTAAACCAAAGATAGATAGATTAGTCATTGTTCTCTATAAGAGTACTGACACCCTAATGCTAGCTCTCCAGAAAGGAGATATAGATGCTATAACTGCCGCCACAGTAGCTCCTGAGCTTGTGCCTGTTCTTATAAGAGATCCTAATATTAGAATAGTGACCTTAAATGGATCAGGTATCCTCAGATGGATAGGTTTCAATAACGATAAATACCCATTTAATATACGAGAATTTAGAGAAGCAATAGCTTATGCAGTAGATAAAGTTGCCTTAGTAAACACTGTGATGCTAGGATACGCATATCCGGCGGCTGATGGATGGATACAGCCTCTATTTGGCATATGGTACAATCCCAATGTGACTTATAGGCCTCAGAATTTCACTAAGGCTAACGAAATATTAGATAGTCTAGGTTTCAAGCCCGGCCCCGATGGGATTAGAGTGACTCCTAATGGAACTAGACTAAGTTTCACGATACTCACTATATCTGGAATAACAGAGTTTGAAAGATCAGCTGAGTTAATTGCTTCATGGCTGAAGAAGATAGGTATAGAAGCGAAAGTTAGTGCCCAAGCTCTCGGCACAGTAGATCAGTTAGAGGGCGTAGGAGACTTCGATATCGGCTTCATGGGTATTGGGATGTCGATCACTACAGATATTGATTGGTATCTCTACGAGAGATTCCACAGTTCCCAAGCACCACCAATAGGTACTTATGCACCGAGAAACTGGGCTAGGTATAGGAACCCCGAGATGGATAAATTACTTGAGCTCGAGAGAACAACAATGGATCCTAATGCGAGGAGAGAGATTGTTTACAAGATTCAGGAGCTCGTAGCAAGAGATCTTCCGGTGCTGACATTATATGTTAAGTACTCAATGACAGCTTATAGAACAGATAGATTCGTTAATTGGAACGAAGCCGAGGGCCCAACAAGCAAAATATCTCTGCTACAAGTGTCTCCTAAGAAACCAGCTGTGGTGACAGAGACAGCGACCCAGGTAATTACTCAGGTACAGACTATTATAGGAACACAAACAATACAGTCACTAATACCGACTACGGTAGTTATGGTCGTGACGCCCACTCCCTCAGCATCAACTCCTTCAGCTGCGGCGCCTTCTGCAGAGACCTACACTATGCTCGCTGTGGCTGTAGTGATTGTGGTAGTTATTATCGCGGTAGCGGTTCTCATGTTAAGAAGAAAATAATTTTTTCACGTTATTTTTTTGGGGGAGTGTATGTTTTGAGCTCCTCGTACTCCTATCTCTACAAGAGAATCACTAGATCCTTAATAGTATTCTTCATTATAATCATAATAAATTTTATTCTCCCGAGAGCAATGCCCGGGAACCCAGCCTCTATATTAGCTAATGAGTATCAGCTTCCTCCTGAGGCTGTGAAGATACTTACTAAAGAGTGGAGACTTGATGCACCTCTATACGAGCAATTCATAGCATATATAAAAAGTATTTTCACGGGGAATTGGGGATACAGCTACCAGTATTACCCTAGAACAGTTTTTGAGATTGTTATGGAGCGTCTCCCCTGGACACTTCTGTTGCAGGGAACAACAACTATTACAGTAGGTTTAACAGGTATACTCCTAGGAATGATAGCTGGATGGAAGAGAGGTAGCGCGATTGATGCCGGTATAACAATATCTGCTGTTGTTGTGTACGCCATACCCTACTACTGGCTAGCTCTTTTACTACAGTATTTCTTAGGCTATAAATTAAATCTTTTCCCAATAAGTCAAGCACTAACACCAGGCGCTGTTTATCATTCTCCTCTCGATTATGTAATCGATGTATTGAGACACATGGTTCTCCCGGTTCTCGCAGTTACTTTAACGGCTTACGCCTCATACACATTAGTCACAAGGAATACAATTGTGGATCTACTAGGTGAAGATTTTGTATTTGTTTCCAGAGCCGTTGGTTTACCAGAGAGTAAGGTTATGGGAATAGTTGTTAGAAATGCTCTACTCCCTCCTGTTACTATGCTCGCTATTAGAGCAGGACACATTATTGGGGGATCCGTGGTTACAGAGACAATATTCTCCTACCCAGGTCTAGGATACTTAATCTATCAATCAATTATATACAAGGACTATCCAGTTCTTAACGCTGCGTTCTTCATGCTCTCCACAACTATTATACTAGCTAATTTAATCGCTGACTTCATATACGTGCTTCTTGACCCGAGGATAAGATATGGTGAGAGGAGATAATGTTTAGAGGATCCTCGACTTTAAAGAGATTCTTTGATGCATCAAAAGAAATATTGATCTATAATAAGAAGGGTTTAATAGGTTTCTCGATAGTAATGTTCTTTGTTTTCATGGCTATTTTTGCTGATAGAATAGCTCCATATAATCCATACGCAATCGTCGGAAAACCTCTTCAGCCACCATCACCAGAGCATTTACTAGGTACAAACGATATTGGTCAAGACATATGGAGTGAGGTTATTTATGGATCAAGAACAAGTCTTTACGTAGGTTTCTCGGCATCTAGCATAGCTATATTAATTAGCTTAGTAGCTGGTTTACTAGCGGGGTATAAGGGAGGAGTAGTTGATGAGATTATATCAGGTGTGATTGACATAATGCTTGCACTCCCCTCACTGCCATTAATCATTATATTGGCAGCTTATCTAGGACCTAGTCTAAACAACATAGTCTTGATCTTAGCATTCTTCGGCTGGGTCGGTGGCGCAAGAATGATTAGAGCCCAAGTACTGAGTTTAAGAAATAGAGACTATGTGGAGGCAGCAAGAGCTCTCGGGGCTAGTAGTCTAAGAGTAATGTTTAAACACATATTACCGAGTTTAGCTCCTCTTCTCATAGCGGAATTTGTTATGGGTGCCACATCAGCTATACTAACAGAAGCAGGTCTCAGCTTCCTAGGCTTAGGTGATCCTACGGTGAAGAGCTGGGGTCAAATACTTAGACATGCACAAGCCTCATACGCTATGCAACTAGATCTGTGGCTATGGATCTTTGTACCAGGTCTCTTCATAGCTCTTCTAGGGACAGGATTCACATTAATAGGTTTCTCAATAGAAGAGTACACTAATCCACGTATAAAGAAGAGGCTATAACCCACTAAATAATTATTTCATTACTAGCTTTATCTTCTCTGAGTTCTTCATTATGTATAATAAACCGCCGAGATAAGTACATGGGTGAAGAGCTGAACACTTCTCGGGTCTAGGATCTCTAAAATCTATTTTCTCAGATCCTCTGAATAAGCTTATTAGGAGATACTTTAATAAAACACTGATCATTGATCTGCCACCATACAAGATCTTTTTATCAGGATCATAGAACCACGGTAGCTTAATAAACTCCTCGAAACTCACAATGTTCCTAAGCCAAGAAGTCTCATCACTAAATTCACCAACTACACGAATTCTTCCTCTAAATAACCTATGTATCAACTTAGCCAAGTTATAGCACACAACACATTTATTATCGTAGAATAAAGTAGGTTCTCTAATATTCTTTACCAAATTAATTATGACGGGATCTGAGATAATGATTTCTTTATCAGCCACTTGATTAATCACTATGATAATTATGAAATAAGTGATAACCTTAATAATTTTAACTACTAATGTATTTTCTTCTCTTAATAAACCGGATCAATTCATTAACTTGTTCTCAAAACAAGACCTCTGAAGATCATCTCTTCCTCATCAAAGAGTTCTACCGAGAAGAGAGTACTGGTAAGTCTCTTAATCTGCTTTAAATCAAGTTTTTCGCGTGTACTTATAATAGGAGTATTTGTGTGTGGTCATAAACTCACTATTCGCTTTCTCACGAAAATACTCGAGCAGAGAGTTAAAGTGCTTCATTAGAAGAATCTATTTGTCTTCGGATAAAATAGGTTCTAAAAAGATCTGTATTGGGTAAGTTCTATAGTGTGACCCGGTGACGAGTACACAATATACTCCAGAAACATATCTTATTACAAATGAAAGCCTCGCCATTTATGGCAGAGATGAGAATTTATAAGTCGTGTGTCCTCTAGTATCTCTGATGATGATTTATATGAGTGTGAGCCTCGGGGGCGATTCTCAAACGATACTCAATAGATATACTAGATACACAAAGTCAAGTCTCGCCTCCGAGGCAATGACAAATCAATATCCCCGAGCCCCGAGAGAGAGGTGGGAGGTAATGTGCCGGGGATCTCACCAAGAGATCTTATATAGAATCGAAAGTAGAATTGAAAGAAAATATAATTGAAAGGGGAATAAATAAATGTGTTTATGAGGGGGATGAGAATTCTGATATTTTCTTGGGGTGTGGGAGGCTTAGAGAAATTTCTTCTCTTAGATAGGGGTTGGGTGAGAGGCTGTGCAGAGTAGTTATAGTGAGTATGTTGAGAAGGTTAAGTCAGGATACGAGGAGATTTTCTCTAGGCTTCCAGATGTTGTTGTTTCTGCTCCTGCTAGAATTGATTTCTTAAATACTCATCAAGACTATAAAGGTCTGCCTGTTGTTGCTGTGGGAATTAATTTAAGAACCTATGTTGCTGTAGGAAGATCTTTTGGAGATAGAATTGTTGTTGCCTCGAGAAATATGAGGGATCTCGGTGAGAGATACGTGGATTACTTTGATCCAGGAAGCGTTAGTGTGGATAGAAACAAATTCTTCGGAAATTATTTGAGAGCCGCTGTAATAGCTCTACGTCTCGAGGGATTCGATATAAAACCATTTAATGCATGGATCGATAGTAGTGTCCCGATAGGTTCAGGACTGGGTAGTAGTGGGACCTTGGTAGTGTCTTTCATAGCTGCATTAAATGAATTCTTTGGACTAGGATTATCTCGAGAGAGAATAGCTGAGCTCGCCTACGTAGCTGAGCATGATGTCTTGGGTGTGCCATGTGGTAGACTGGATCAGTACTCCTCAGCTTTTGGTGGAGTAGTTCTTATCGAGACAAAGCCCCCGTATAGAGTTCATGAGATCGGGTTTAACAAAGGCTTCTTTGTGGTTTTTGATACTGGGATAAGACATAGCACAGCTGATATTCACCCTAAGAGACAAGCTGAGATTGATCGTGGCTTAGAAATGCTTATCAATACTGTTCCAGGACATCTAAGAGATAGATTGGGTATGAGATATTATGATGTTGATTGGGAACACTTAGACTACGAGGATCTAAAGATCTACTTGGAGTCAATTCCTCACCCATACTCAAGCAGAATAATATACACATTAAAGACACATAGAAGCACATTAGAAGCTCTAAACATCTTGAGAGGCGGTGAAGCAGATCCCTTATTCATGAGAGAAATGATTGATGCAATCAAGGAATTCCTTAAGATAGATGTTAAATCATCGTCAGATCCCCTTGATCAATTAGGTATCGTGATGACTTATCAACATGTTATGCTTAGTAGATACTATGAGGTTAGTCTACCAATCATAGATGAGATTGTGAGAAAAAGCATTAACTCAGGTGCCTTAGGAGCTAAGTTAAGTGGCGCTGGTTTAGGAGGATCAGTTGTTGCCTTAGCAAGAGACAAAAAGACGGCGGAGAAAATAGTCTCCAGGATACTTGAGGAGAGATTAGCGGCTCAGGGATATCTAGTCTCAATTGATCGGGGGATAATAACTCATGAAAAAAGATTATGACAAAATCTACATGGAGCTTAGACACGACCCAGTCCTGAATGAGTGGATTATGGTATCTGATATCAGAAGAAGAAGACCATGGCAACCAGAGAATTTCTGCCCGTTCTGCCCGGGGGCTCCAGAGACTGGTTATGGATGGGATGTTCTTATTCTGGAGAACAGATACCCAATGCTGAGAGAAGATGCCGAGGATCCGGAGCCCCATTATTTCTATAAAAAGTCGCGTGCTGTAGGAAAATGCTATGTGGTTATAGAGACACCTATACATGATCTTGATGATTTAAGTGATTTACCCACTGAACAGATCATTAAAATCTTGACTAAGCTCAGAGAGAAGGTTTCTGAGGAGATGAACAAGCCCTATGCCAAGTATTTCCTCTGGTTCAGAAACAAAGGTAGAGAAATAGGAGTGTCACTTACGCATCCTCATAGCCAGATCTATGTTACACCATTTATACCAAGTAGAGTAGAGAGAGAATTAGAGAACTCAAGAAAATACTTTGAGAATATGAAACAATGTCTCTTCTGCGACATAATACGAGTTGAAGAAAAAGATAAAGTAAGACTACTCCTCGAGACGAAACACTGGATCTCTTTTATGCCATTTTATAGTCACTGGCCTTTCGAAGCACACATATATCCACGTAGACATATTCAATACATAACTGATCTAAGCGAGGAAGAACTTAGAGAATTAGCCTACATGCTGAAAAATATTCTTTGTGGATTCAAGAGATTATTCACTAAAAAATCCTCACCCTACATAATGGTTATGCATCAAGCACCATTCAAAGAAAAATATGAGTATTACCACATGCATATAGAGATCTATGGATTAATGAGAGAAGAAGATAAATTAAAATACGCAGCCGGAATGGAGATGGGGGGAGGAAACTTCACCTACGACTACGTACCAGAAGAAAATGCTCAGAGACTAAGAGAAGAAATAAAGAATTGCGTTGAAAAGAATATAGAGGATAAATAATTAATCCTAGCATAGTACATGGGCAAGAAAATTATTGAGGATCTAAAAACTCAGCATAATATAATCAAGAAATCGTGTTTATGAATAATATCTTCAATCTATATAATTTCGATTCTAATGATCATGTATGGGACGTTCCCAATGACTGTATAGTAATCACTGATATATCGCATTCTAAATTTATATATGTTAACAGTGGCTGGTTCACATACTGGAGCAGTTTCTATAGCTAATTGAAAATGATTAAGTGTTTGGCCGTATATAGCCCAGGTGAATGAGAACGATCCCACAGCTATTGACCCTAATACTGAGGCTAGTGTTGATCCATATACTGCGAGAATAGATCCTAACCATGTATATACGAGTGATGTTATAAAAGCACCATAGTCATAAGGACCTGTAATACCACTTATGACATTAGTTTCATAGTATATCATTTTACCACAATCTGAGTTAATAAGTTGCGAATATTGTATCCACTCGAATCCTCTACCTAATTCACTTAGATTCACAGGATCTGGATCGTTGATATTTGTTATTTGAATTGCTGAGTAGTTAATATATGCTGTGTATAGAGGTATGAAGGTTATTATAGGTCTAAATACATAATTGCACCTATTAGGATCCGTGCATTCCTTATATTCATCAACAAAGAATGCATAACCGTCTCCTACACTCTCTAATGTAGTTGGTAAATATATCCAGCTTTTTGCATAGGTATAATCTGGCGGAATTTGATCTACCATCCCGCCAAAAGATTGCCTAAGTTCTCTCCAACCCAGAAATATACTTCCGAATATAGTTATACCTATTTTGTTCTCACCGTATGGACCAGCCGAGAAACTAAATACCACACCATATCTTTTGAGACCATAATTTATAACCTCGATCCCGACCCCAAGTCTAGTATCTATCTTAGTACCTTCTGATACTATATCTCTCCAATCCCAGCCAGAATCACCTGCATATTTCCATATTAACCAGTCCATATGGTTAATTCCCGTACGTGGATAGAAACTAGGTAATACATAATCACTATAGAAATTATATTCAGCCTCCTCCTTAGAACAAGGTGGAGAGGGATAGACCCACTCAATAGAAAAATAATACGCAAACTGTCTCCAGACATATTTAGCTACGTTAGGATCCGGTTGATTAAGCATTCTATTAATAATTCTCTGCAACCATTCCTGAGGCGGATTATCTTGTTGATTATATAGATCACTCCACCAAATCCGAGTATATGGTGCACAGGTACTTATTGGATTAATTTTTTCGATATATTGATTTCTAGAGACAGATTCTTTATGAGATGATAATTTACTTGTTTCCGACTTCTTCACGAGAGAGTCGATCTCTGATATTAACCTCGAAATATTGGTGCAAGAGACGAATGTGTTCCTCTTAGAAACACCAATGATCCCTCCATACTTGAATAAAGCCAAAGGATCTTTTTCAGCCAGTCTGTAAGAGCTCATAAAATCATAACCTTTATCTCTGAAATACTCAATTGAGCTGTATAAGAGACTTGCTGTACAGACCAGGTGATTAGGTGCAGAGGCCAGTATCTGTATATTTATGGTTGGTAAATGACTGATATTCTTAGTAGACCATTTCTCAACGACTTTTCT
>JBMFLZ010000014.1:0-28881 GCA_049970935.1 Sulfolobales archaeon
ATTAACCCAGTTAAATCTAGTCTTGAGACAATTCTCGATAGCTCTCATATTATCCTCAGGAGAATGTTTCCTCCCCAGACTCAAAAGAATCTTTTTACTAAAAGACTGTATACCTAAGCTAATTTCATCAACTCCATTACTATATAGATCTTCTGCGACCCTAAGATCCGATAGATCTTCAGGATTAGCCTCTAAACCTATACTGGTCTCTACATTAAAATACTCGGATAACTTCTCCAGGATCTTTTTAAAGTATTTGCCTGGAATAATACTAGGTGTGCCCCCACCTATGTGTAGCTCTATTACTCTGAGAGATTAAGTTTCTCTAAGAATCTTCCATACAGATCTATTTCTTTAAGCAAGTAATTTAAATACTTATTTATCTCACTTCTATCTTTAAGAACTGTTCTGAAGTAGGGGCAAAACAAACAACTTGTTCTACAATAAGGCACGTGAATATATACTCCTAAGATATTATGCTACTTATGATCTCTAGCATATGAGTATCTTTATTCACGATTCTATGAAGAGTGATCCTAGGTCTTCTATTCATAAGAAAATTTGTTTTTAGAGGTTCTTGCCCGATAAGAATGTTATCACCAATTAAGGATTGGGGTGCACCCTTTATGTACTTTATATAGGCGTTATAGTATGAATCCTTAAAGTAGTTTTAATTAATGAATTGATAAAGACCCGGAGTCTTTAACAATGATTTAAGTGAAGAATCTCATCAGAGATCAGTGAGGGAGCCACCTCATCATACTCAGCTAGACTGCCTGTCATCATAATTTGAAACTCCCCTATTCTAAAATGTCGATGTGTTTATAAATTCATAACTTAGCTTATAGAAACTCTTAAAGTAAGTTAATTTATTCTCGTAGAGAAAATTTGCAGTAATGTTACATCTAGGGTTTTACAGTATAGTAGATCCTTCTCTTATTTCTTCCTCTATTCTCGACTTTGAGTAAGACTACTTCACCTATTTCTCTTGTATTCTTTACGTGTGGTCCTCCATCTGCTTGAATATCTACTCCCGGGATCTCAACTATTCTAAGAATTCTATAGTTAGGTGGTGTTTTCTCTGCCAACTTAGTTATCCCAGGGATCTTAAGTGCTTCTTCACGATCCATATAATAGATCTTGACTTCGATACCTCTAGAAACAATTTCATTAACCTTAGAAATGGCTTCTTCAAAGATTGCTCTATCAAATCTCTCAAGAGAGAAATCATCTCTAGCATAATCAGGTTCTACCTGTCCACCTGTTATCAAAGCTCCGTAGTCTCTGTACATAATAGCAGACAATATGTGAGCGGCTGTATGAAGTCTCATTAATCTATATCTTCTATCCCAATCAATCTCGCCCTCAACTTCAGCACCCTCATATAGGTTTTCGTAGCTATCTAACACATGGATCACATCATCAGTGTCTTTTACATGAATCGCCTTAATAACTCTATAGATCCTACCACAGCATCTTAAAACACCAGTATCAGTCGCCACACCTCCACTCTCTGGGTGAAATGCTGTTCTATCGAGAATAACACCCTCGCTACTTATCTTAACTATTTTACCTGTAAATATTTTTTGATAAGAATCATCTCTATATATGTGGTACGTCATAGTAATCTCCTCCAGTATCTCTCAAAAGATTATTTCTAGGCAGATTTTAAATAATAATGTTTAGTCAAAGGATCTGTGGTTATCCTCTACATAATCTTGTATATATGCTCTACCAGTTCTCAGAGCCTCATAGGCTCTAGCCAATTCTATACCTAGGTAAAATGCGTGCTCAGGATCATCTACGCCTGATAATTCAAGTACTTTTCTCCCCAAGCTCCTAGGGTCTCTGCCTCTTACTCTGTAAAGAGCCTTCTCTTTATTTCCTGAAAATATGTAGACTTCAATTAATTCGTTATCATAATCTACTTGAATAACAAAGAATTTATCCCGATCTAATTTCTTAGGAGGAATATATTTCTGAACCAATACATCTTCATTATAAGCAATCTCTATATAATCACCTTTCTTCTTACTCTTCGCAATAAAAAGATCTACCCCAACATCAATAGGCGGAGATCTCTTAATGAAGGCTCTATGAACCATATCAACAGATCTTTTAACGTAATCAACAGATCCTCTAGTCTTCCAACTCTCCTCGGTAACAAGAATAATTGATGCACCAGACTCAACCCCGAAAGCAGTTAATAAAGCAATAGATCCTGCCGGGTCAGCATCAATTAACTCATAAATATTCGCAGCTCCTAAGAGAACAGGTACGTGACTTAGCTCTCTCTTAAGAATAGATATAGCATAGAGAGCCTCTAAAGAACCAAAGAGAGGTGGTGGAGCCACAGGATCCAGAATAATTTTCTCCAGCCCCCTAGATCTGAAGTATTCATACTCTTGCACACAATATCTAGCTCTCTCCTCAGCCGTTCCCCCACCCACGTAGTCAGGAACTACTACGTATCCAAGATCTTTTTTGAGAGGACCTAGATCATCTAACCACTTCTCAAATGTTCTACTAAGATTCATTATGAGAGAGACGCCTCCTTCAACAGCCGATCTAATCTCTCTAATATTTAAAGAGTCAATAGCGAGAACCTTCCGCGTCTCTACACTTAACTCATTAATAAGAGATCTTATATAATCAGGTTTATCACTATCAACATCTGTGCCTATAACGATAATATCGCTATAATAAGAGATCCTCTTTAATCTTAAAAGATCCCTCTTCAAATCTCCTGAAATAACAATTTCCGCGGCTATTAGTAGTGGAGGAGATCTAGTTGGAATAACAAGATCTTTCAGTCTAAAAGCCTCTGGATAGTTACTAAAAACAATTTCTTTTTCTCTAGATAAATCTGTGTATAGTTCCTCAATAAATCTATCGGCAGGTTCTTTGGTTGATAACTCGATCCCTTTTAAGATAGCATCGAGAACCTTCGGAAGATCTCCGGCGAATCTAGTGCCCTTGAAACATTTAACACCATATCTACTGCACACCTCAGCAATATCGCCTACTAATAAACCTGGTGTAATCACAAGATCATATTGTCCCAGATCTTGCTTAAATTTCTCTAGAATACTCTCAAGATCAAATTTATTCATCAATGCAGCAACAGGTTTCTCAGAGGATACCACATCAATTGATAGATTAATATTATTCTTGCTCTTCATATATGAAGCTACTATCTCTCTAATTAATTTCTCGGGGATCTTAGCTGTGACGATTAGTATCTTCATGTGTTTTTCTCTAAGAGATTAGTCTTTATCTGATTAATAACTATAAAACTGCTCTCACTAAAAACATAAACTAACTATCTAATTACGTGTTAATTCTCTCTTCTTCTTTATAAACTCAGAGTAGTATTCTCTAATAACACGATTTATATCAGCTTCTCTACGGAATGTTTCGAGAGTATTTATCATAATATTAATGTACTGATCTTTGTTATTGTAGTATAGAGAGACTATTTCTTTGTATCTCTCGTAAAGATCTTTGTAATCTCTCTGATCAATCTCTGAAGCACTTGAAGAATATAGATCTATGGGGTAATCAATATCTGATCCAAAGAACCATCCATTAAACCCGTCTCTTATGATCTCGAGAGCAGCTCCATCTCTAGAAGCTAGAGTAGGTACCCCATTTACACCAGCCTTCATAAAACTAGTTCCTGAGGCCTCCCAGCCTGGGAATGGTGTAAATAGTAATAAATCAGATCCTGATAAAATAATTTTTGCTTTTTCAGCATCGTAATCGTGTAGATAAACAACATTTTTATATTCCTCGTGTAGTTCTTTGAATATCTTCATGTAGCCAAATCCCTCGAGATCTCTTGGATGAGCCTTACCACCCAATACAAATATTACTTCATCAGAGGACACAGTGTCTTCAATTAATCTAATCATGAAATAAGGTCTTTTGTATCTAGTTAATCTCCTCACCCAAGCAATAATTGGTTTACTAATATCACTATCTATATCACCTTTATAATTCCTCAATAGATTCAACAAATCTTTCTTATTCTCTATATGTATTCTCCAGAAATCTTCTTTATCAAGAGATCCCTTAGAGACAAATTCTCTGATCCTTGGATGCATCCACCGGTCTAAGCTAACACCGTTGGTAACATAATCGAGTTTACTCTCGAATTCGGGAAATGTGGCTCTCGTAACCCTATAATGTTTCTCAGATACGGTAAATACCTTCTCAGATCTGCTCGCAGAAATCTTTGTTAAAATAGTTTCTCCATCAATATAACCAAATTCTCGGGCAAGAGTCTCGTGAGAGAATCTAGGATGCCCCCAGGGACCTGGTGTATGAATAACTAATCTTCTTCTAATCCAGTGAGGTAATATAATTGATATAAGTGAAGCAAGAGATTCTTGCATATCAACTACATCGATTTTCTCAAAACCAATTCTTTTATCCATATACTCGAGAGACAATTTAGCTAGAAGACTATACTTAAGCTCTAGAATACCTGGATCTTCTTCAATATACAGTTTCTCAACTTTTCGTGCGATTTCATCGGGTTTCTCAACATAGAAATACACTATTTTTGCACTATTTCTCTCAAATAAATAGGGTGTAGCCACTATTCGTATATTGCTGAAGAAAGTCTCCAACGGATCTTCTCTTTTTAATTTCTCCAGTAGATATGAGAAGTCTCTCTCCTCCTGAACATAGCCTTTCTGAGGATCAGGTTTATAATAGACATATCCTCTCCTATAGAAGAGTGTTAACACTGTATATTCTAGTCCTAGTTTTGATGCTTCTAAAAATTTATCTCCTTCTAAAATACCTAATCCACCGGCGTAGATAGGTACTTCATCAATTCCTATCTCAGGTGTGATACTAACGATCACGTGAAAAACCTCTATCACAAAAAGCTATTTAAAAAGAATTATAAAAAAATTTCTGGTCAATTGATTAAATATACTTAAAGAAGAGATCTCTGTATTATAGGTATTCCCATACACCAGCTCCTTTATAGTTATAGACTATTGATTTATACGCTGTAACATATTCCAGTGAGTAGCCTATCCCCTCTCTACCGATCCCAGAGTCTTTTCTACCACCAAATGGGTAGTATCCTATACCGTGTCTCGGGTAATCATTTATATATACTGCACCGACCTCTAGGTGTCTAATTAATTTTCTTATCTTATTAATGTCTTTACCAAATATTGCTGCATCTAAACCATATCTTCTACCATTACTTAACTCAATTGCCTCATCTACATTACTTACTTTAACCAGTAGTGCTACTGGTGCGAAGATCTCTTTTTGGTAGAGTACTAGGTCTCTTACTTTTGATTTATCGATTTCTATTAGGGTGGGTTCTACGTATGTTGAGCCTAGTCTATTCCCGCCTACAAGAACTTTCCCGCCTTTAGAAACTGCGTCTTTAATAGCCTCAATCATGAGATCTACCGAGGAAGAATCTATTAGTGGACCCATATCAACATCTTCTCTCCTAGGATCACCTACTCTAACTTTCTTAAGCTCCTGAACTAAAAGTTCTTTTAATTTGTCATAGACTTGCTCCTCAACTAATATTAGTTTAATAGCATCACATCTCTGCCCACTATAGCTGAATATTCCTCGGGCAATTCTCTGAGCCGCCCAAGCAAGATCAGCGTCGCTTAAAACTATAGCGGGATCTCCTCCACCTAGTTCCATAATATACTGCTTAATACCAGCTACTTTAAGAACATGTTCACCTGTTTCTGTGCTACCGGTTAAACTTATGGCCGCTATTCTCTTGTCAGGAAGTAGTTTATCCATGTCTCTACCTGGTATTGTTGCTACAGCAAATGAGTCTTTTGGCATACCGGCTTTCTCCAAGATCTTTGCCAAAACAATTGCTGGTAGAGGATCTGCGGATGCTGGTTTGAGAATAAATGGGTTTCCAACGATAAATGAATATACGATCTTATTAACTGCATCAAATAATGGGTAGTTGAAAGGTGTGATTATTAATACAACACCAATAGGCTCTCTCCTAACTATACCTTCTGTCTCCACTGTCTCATCACTCCAATCCCCAGGTATATAGTCTCCAAGTAATTTTCTGAGATCCATATCAGCTCTCTCGAAACGATCTATTGAAGCCTTGATCTCGCCCTCCGCACCTGATATAGTTTTACCAGCGTTTAGAATCAAGATCTCTTTGAGAATATTCTTGTACTCTCTTAGCAATTCCGCGGCTTTCTGGAAAATTTGTAGTCTTTTGTGACCAGGTAGATTCCTAGCACTCCATCTCCCATTTTTATATAATTTATCTAGTGTTTCACTGGCTAACTCATAAGGGATCTTAGGAACCTTGGCAATTATGGTTTCATCAATTGGACTATAAACATTAGATACTTCTTTAGTTCTTTCAGGACCTACCCACTCACCAGCTAAATATGTTTTGAACCATAAGACACCTTCTTGATCTCTCTCAACAATATCTTTTAGTGCAGAGTATAGTTCTTCTGAGAATCTCACCATAAACCTGTCACACCCAATAATATTTGGGTCTTATTCACAATATAAATATAATAATCAAGTATACTCGCTGTGTGATATGATTAAAATAATAATAATAGATACAAAATTAAATCTTAAAAATCTTTATAATTCTACTCGATCTTTAAAAATATATTCTTTGATCGCGATATTTAATAGGTGTGTAATTATGAGCTCTAAGAAGCCGAAGGTTTTTATCACAAGAGAATTATTTGATGAGGCTATTAGTAGAATAAGAGAATTCTATGAGGTAGAGATCTGGGATAAATACTATGCACCTCCAAGAGAAATTCTTCTCGAAAAAGCCTCTAAGTATGATGCTTTAGTCACGTTACTAACTGATAAAATTGATTGCGAGCTACTTGAGAGAGCTAAGAATCTGAGAATAATTGCTCAATATGCTGTGGGATTTGATAACATAGATATTGAGTGTGCAACACAATACGGAGTGTACGTGACCAACACACCTGGTGTGCTAACAGAGGCAACAGCTGAACTTACATGGGCTCTGATACTCGCTACTGCTAGAAGGATCGTTGAAGCAGACAAATTCGTTAGAAGCGGTGGTTGGTTAAACAGTGGAACTGCTTGGCACCCCAAGATGATGCTGGGTATGGAATTAGCCGGTAAGACACTAGGCATAATTGGTATGGGGAGAATCGGATCTAGGGTAGCTGAGATAGGTAAGGCATTTGGTATGAAGATTGTTTACTATGATGTCGTTAGGAGAAGAGATCTCGAAGAGAGATATGGTTTTGAGTACGTAGATCTCTATAAACTAGCTGAGGTATCAGACGTGATCTCAGTTCATACACCGTTATCAAAAGAGACATATCATCTCATAAACGAAGAGTTCTTTAAGAGAATGAAGAGAACGGCTATAATAATTAACACTGCTAGAGGAGCTGTAATAGATACAGAGGCGCTCGTGAAAGCATTAAAAGAGAAATGGATCGCGGGAGCAGGATTAGACGTTTTTGAGCAAGAACCATTGCCACCAGATCATCCATTAACAAAATTTGAGAATGTTGTGTTAGCACCACATATTGGTAGCGCCACATATGAAGCCAGAGTAGCGATGGCTCATGCAGTAGCTGATAACTTAATAGCATTTTATAAAGGAGAGATCCCGCCAAACTTAGTTAATAAAGAGGTTGTGAACAAGAGAAAACCAGGTTTCTACTGATCGGAAACACAGGCCATCATCATTATCTCAGACTCACGGCTTTCCTCATCCAATGATATTCTTAGATAACTCCTTAATAAATACTGGAGTTTTTCAGAGGATTTCCCAACACAATTCTGGCGTCTAACACATAAGCCTTGTCCTCATATATTGTAGCTGGATTAATATCTATCTCGCTAACCTCAGGAGCATCTTCCAATACTCGACTAACCGTGCTTATAACCCTAATTATATTGTCCAGAACAGTCTCTTTATTCCTGAGTCTATATATTAATTTCGATATAGTTGTTTCACTTATCATTGTGTATATCTCAAACAAATCTGCGTCATATGATCTAAAGACCACGTCCTCGAATAACTCTACGAATACTCCACCTGAGCCAAAGGATATTACTGGTCCAAATAACTCATGTCGATAACCCCCAACGAAGAATTCTAAAGATCCTTTAATCATCTCCTCTACTAATACACCGTAGAATCTAATATCTCTACTTCTCGCAATATTATATAGCTCTGTGAAAGCTTTCTCAAGTTCCTCTAGGTCTCTAATTCCTAGTATGACTCCACCAATAGAGCTCTTGTGAGTAATATCTGGTGAAACTATTTTAGCAACAACAGGGAATTTAAGTTTCTTCTCATTGAATAAATCTCTTAGTTCACTAAGTGATTTAGCTACAAAACTATTTGGGGTACTCAAGCCGTATTTAGATAAGATCTCTTTAGACTCGTGTTCAAATAAAAGTTTTCTTCCACTTAACAAAGCATTAGATATAATTGGCCTAATTATCTCCTTTCTGCTCTCAGCAATATCGATTACTTTAATACCTTTGATTGTTTCTTTTCTCAAACTCTTAATCATAGCAACTAACTCAATAGGATCCTCAGCCACAGGCAAACCTAGTCTCCTAAGTCTTGAGGCAAAGCTCTGCGCATATTCTCCTCCGGAGACAAGCATTAGTATTCTTAGATCCTTTAAATAATCTCTTAATTCCTCAGCAAATAATATGAAGTTCTCGGTATCCATAGCCGAGGTCTGCGGTTGATTTATTATGATCAGAAGATCAGGTTTATATCTAACAAGGATCTTGAAAACCTCTCTAAATCTCTCTGTAGATGCGTCGCCAGAGAGATCTATTGGATTCCCAATACTCATATAAGGTGGAATAATACCTCTTAACTCTCTCAACAAATCATCTGGGAAATCAATTAAGTCAATACCATTAATATCCAGAGCATCTGAGATCAGTACCCCCATTCCACCGGTGTTAGTAACAGCAATAATTCTCTCTAAAGATGAGGTCTTCTCTAATTTTTCAAGCACCTCGAGAGAAGCTAGAAACTCTCTAATAGTGTAAGTCTGTACTACTCCAGAGATCCTTAAGACCCCATCTACTAATTTAGGAGAAGCTGACAGAGCCGCGACATGAGATAAGGCTGCTCTAGATCCTCTGCTACTTCTACCTCCTCTTAAGATCACGATTGGTTTAATTGAAGAAAATACTCTTAACGACTCAATTAATTCTCTTCCCTCAGCTACACTCTCTATATAGAGACCTAAAACCTTGGTATTTGAGTCATGTGCTAAATATCTTATTAACTCAGAGATCTTTATATCACTTGCATTTCCTACGCTAATGAAGCGTCTTAAACCAACATCTCTGAAACTCATTAGATCTAGGAAAAGAGACCCTAGAGCACCAGATTGGGAGATTAAAGAAACATAACCTCTCCTAGGAATACCTTGTCTCTCTCTCGATACAAAAGTTGCGTTAATAGGTGTCCAATTATCTATGAACCCAACGCAGTTTGGTCCCAAGACCCTAATTCTATTCCTCCTAGCTCTCTCAATAACTTCTCTCTCAAGATCCTCTCTACCTGCCTCTTTAAAACCACCACTGTATATGACAGCCACTTTCGTCTCTTTCTCTCCTAGCTCATCTAAGATCTCGGGAACTGTCTGTGATGGTGTTATTATCAGAGCTAGATCTATTATATCATTTATTTCTCTCACCGATCTGAAAGCCTCTAAACCGAGTATCTTACCTCCTCTCCTATTAACAAAATAGATCTTTCCAGTATAAGTTGAGAGAATATTCTCAGCTAATCCTCTACCTAATGAACCAATTCTATCACTAGCTCCAACAACAACTAGTGATGAGGGTCTAAACAAGTAGTCTAAGTAATCTCTCATATTAATCATCTTGAAATAATTTTCATTAGATCAGATATTTCCTCGGGGGATAAGAGAGAATCCATTTCTTTCTTACCACTTTCATAAATCAATAAATTGATTTCTTTACCTCTTGATGGTAGAAGATCTTTTATAATAATGTCGCTTAGATCCTCGCTTACTATTTCTAATCGATCTAGTAGTTTAATTAATCCACCAATCATATAGATATTTGCTGAGATAGGCATCTTGTACTCGAGAGCTGTTTTAGAGGCATTTAGAATATAAACATGTTTAACTCTACTCCTAATATAATCTATCAATTGCTGAGGATCTAGATTAACTCTTTTCCCTGGTGGAGGAATCATTTTATTATTAATTATAGCTACACCATCACTTCTTAAGTAATAGACGTATCTAGACGCTTCAATAAGTTCTAAACTAATCATTATATGAGCTTCTCCAATAGGTATTAGAGGAGATCTGATCTCTCTACCTACTCTGACATGAACAACTACTGTACCTCCTCTCTGACTAAGTCCATGGGTCTCAGCTATGTAAGCTGGGATATTATTCTTTAGAAAAATTTCTCCTATGATCCTAGATAGAAATAACTGTCCTTGTCCACCAATTCCTGTCACGAGTATATTTAGTTCTCTCATGAAATCACTCTAGAACCAATACTTCTTCAACGCTTCCTGATCCACTGGTTTAAGAGGCTTGATAGCATTAAATGGGCAGGAGATTACACATGATCCGCAGCCTATGCAAAGTTCAGGATCGATGTAAGCTTTTTTATTCTCACCAGCAAATATCGCTGGACACGCAAATAGATTATAGCATATTCCACAACCAAGACACTTGCTCGGATCAACTGTGTAAGGGACTATCTCAATACCGTCTCTAAGCATACTCCAGTAAGCCTCCAAAGCACATTTTCTCCTCGCGACTATTACAGCAACTTCTCTTTCTTCTCTAACTACTTTGAGGGCTTCTAAGAAACTTTTGCGAAACTCATCTGTGTTGAATGGATCCACTACAGCGACATATTTAACACCAATACTCTCAGCTAATCTCTCGATCTTCACATATCTATCTCCACGTGGGGTTGAGGGGCTGGGCTGATGCCCGGTCATAGCAGTGACCATGTTATCAAGCACAATAATTATTTGGGGATGTCTATTGTATACTGAGTTAATTAGTGCTGGTATTCCTGCATGGAAAAATGTTGAGTCTCCTATAACTGATATCGTGATCGTGTCCTCCAGAACAGTACTGAATCCATTTCCTAATCCAATACTACCACCCATCTCAACTATTGTGTGTTGCATATTGAAGGGGTCATAGTAAGCAAGTGAGTAGCACCCAATATCACCACTAATCACAGCCTTAATCCTCTCCTTAGCCAAGATCCTCTTTAACTCAAAGAATAGAGGTCTATACGGGCACCCCGCGCAAAAAACAGGTGGTCTCGGAGGAAGCTTTATTTCTCCCTCGATCCCTCTCGTAAACACCTCTTTTCTTAGAGCTACACCAAGTGTTTTTTCAAGTATTTCTCTTACTCTATCTACAGTTAATTCAAATACTCTATACTCATATGGCTTAGATAGCAGAGGGATCCTGATATCATTTCTACTCAAAATGTCTCTTAGCTGCATCTCTACTAGAGGTTCTAACTCCTCAATAACCACAATTTTTTCTGCATCAGATAAATTGTTTATTAGAAATTTCTCGGGTAGAGGATATACACTAGATAATTTTATTAACTTCACTTTATCTATTAAATCGGCTTTGTAAATCGCTTCATAAACATATGAGAAAGCTGTTGATGGTGACACAATAGCTATTCTCCCGTCTCCAAATACTTTGTTGAACTCTAAATTCTCGATCATTGTCTTTATATTATTCCATCTCTTCAAAAGATCAATTCTATTGATTCTGGCATTACTCGGCACAAGAACATATCTAGGCTCTGGTTTAAAAGATCCTTTTACGCGGGTTTTTCTCAGCTCACCTAATCTCACAGGACCTCTGGTGTGACTTACTCTCGTTGTTGTTCTGAGAATTACCGGGTGCTTAGTCTCTGAACTAATGTCATAGAGTTTCTTAGTGAGCTCCTTCGCTTCCCAAGGATTCTCGGGCTCGAAAACAGGTATATAAGATATTAATCCGTAGAGTCTATTGTCCTGCTCATTTTGACTACTCCACATAGAAGGATCATCAGCTGAGACAATAACAAAACCCTCTGAGACACCGGTATATGCACTACTCATTAAAGCATCTGAGGCCACGTTTAGTCCTACGTGCTTCATAGCTGTTAAGGATCTCACACCTGAGAGAGCCGCGGCCCAAGCAATTTCGAAGGCGACCTTCTCATTAACTGACCACTCAACATAGACACCTAACTCACGAGCATATCTCTCTATAGTCCCAATGATCTCTGACGAAGGAGTTCCGGGGTAAGCGGTTGCAACACCAATACCAGCCTCCAATGCCCCAAGTGCTATAGCCTCATTACCTAGTAAGAGAGATACCCTATACAACTCCTCTGAAGAAGATTTCTCGTAAAATACGCTCCCCCTATATAGATAAGCGAGAAAAAATTTATTTACTTCTTAAGAGCTATCTGTATCTTAATATATATCCTCCGAAGAAGAGTGCCCAAAAGAGTATAGGGTAAACAATTAATCTCTCGATCCCACCAATCCCTAGACCAAGATCATTTCTTGATATAAAGAGCACTAGTGAGATTATGGAGAGAGTACTCATCGCTACCGAGAATATCCTAAAGAAACTATCTCTTACAACAAATGAGGCAACCAATGGAATAAAAGAAGCTGGGATAAACGTTATTATTGAGAATATGGTGTGTAACACACCATATGTCTCAGGAAAAACTCCTACCCCAATAGAGCCTACACCAGCTAGAAACACAACACTTGTCAAGACAAAGGATCGAAACAATTTATAAATGTAATATGAGGAGAGTGCAATCATTATACCCAGAATAACTATTGAGGAATTAAATATTATCGAAGATGGTTGATAAATAGTGCATATACCTGCTCTACACATTGCCCCAAGATCACTTATGTAATTACTAGATACACTGTACGAGGGAAACAAAAACTCAGCTACATGCATCATAAGTAAAAATTGTGTTATTCCAATAGTAATTAGCATAGAAACGATCTTACTAATTGAGTCAGTAGAACTCATATATAACCCTCATTTATATTGTCACGATCCTCGGAATATAAAGTAAAAGAGTTATGATGCCTCATATCTGAATCTATTGAGTTCCTCAAGTGCTTTTCTGAGACTTAGAGCAGATAAAGAATTAAATTCTCTTAATTCTTTCTCTAATTCTCTCAATTCTCTTTTAAGATTAGATACCTCAGATAAGCTACTGAGAGTGGGGTTAAGAGATAGTAGTGTCTGAATCCTTTCTGATAATCTCTCGAGACTATTTATGTAGGTATCAGTTTTTCTAAGCATATTAGCTAGAATAACTTCTTGATCTGGATCTATATTTAATCTCCTCAAGATCTTTTCTCTAACTATTCTAAGCTCCGCTAATGACTTATTAATCTCAATCAAAACCCTTGCGAGTAATAACCTACCTGATTTATTACTCATTCTAGAAGAATAGTTTTATCATAGTAAAATTAAAAATATTTTCTACTTCTTTTCTCCAAATACTTCTTCGTATTTCTCTTGAGGTAGTATAACTCGAGCTCCTCTTGAGGCTTCGTGTCTCTTCTTCTCTTCTCTTTCTTTCTGCTTCTTCTTCCACTTATAGTGATGTGTTCCCTTCAATCCTCTACTACTCAGTAATCCTCTCATTCTTCTACCAGCCATTGTTTTTCCTCTAAATACACGACCTCTCTGTGAGGGGTCTGTGATCCAGTTTATGTCAGGATCTGATTTAATAGCCGGGTGATTAGGATCAACTAAAATAACCTCATACCACTTATACAATCCATCCTCAGCTACGTAGTAGCTTCCCAGAACCTCGAGACCTCTATATTTCCTCGCAGCAGTCTCCTCGGCTATTAGCTGAAGACTTTTCTCTGGAGCATATCCATATACACCCATTCTCTTAGGTCTTCTACCCTTATTTGGTCTAGGTCTCTCTCTACCGCCTTTACTAACTCTTACCCTAACAACTATAAACCCCTGCTTAGCTTTGTAGCCTAATGCTCTCGCTCTATCCAACCTAGTTGGTTTATCTATTCTAACGACTACCTCCTCTCTTCTCCATTTAATGAGTCTCTCTCTATAGATCTCTTTTAACTCATTATTCTCTCGATTCTTCCACATCTCGCTCATATAACTATACGCTGATCTAGCCATCTCTCGTCCCACACTATTTGCAGAGTCCTAAGATAACCTATCTCAACAAAACCTTAAAAGTATGTCTCTCTGACGCACCCTAAGATCAATTGTACTGTTGATAGTGAGATTTTTGCTATATAAAATAATTTTAATTCTAAGAGACACATGTGAATTCTCCTATTTTAATTATCTAAGAACAAAGATTTATGGAGTATAGAGTGAGAAAATGATTAAATACGCAGTGATTCCCTTAGGAGGATTAGGAACCAGACTGTATCCATTGACTGTTGAGACTTCAAAAGCTATGATCAGATTTCTTAATAGGCCACTGATTGAGTTCATTATCTATAGACTCGTTCAGCAGGGTATTAGAGAGATTTACTTAGGTGTGAGCGGATACGTTAATTATAGAAGCATATATGATTACCTCGGTGAAGGATATAGATTATCAGCTAAATATGGGCTACCGCTATCATTTAGAGTGAGATATCAGCCACTTGAGGAAAGTGTTGGAAACGCTGATTCTGTTAGAATAATTGCGGAGTACTATGGTTTGAAGAGTCCTCTGCTAGTTGTTCAAGGAGACACTGTTTTTGACATGGATCTACTGGATCTATGGAATTATCATGTTGAAAAAGAATCTTTTATGACAATAGTTCTTAAAGACATGGAGAATGTGGAGGATATAAAAGATTTCGGTGTGGCACTCCTAGACCCAGACATGAGGATCAGGGGATTCGTTGAGAAACCTAAGAGACTCGAGGACGCTCCTAGTAGAAGTGTTAATACAGGGATCTATTTACTATCTGAGGAATTAGTTTCTCTATTATCATCCCCTGAGATACTTGAGATGCGTAAGAGAGGTGAAATGGATTTTGGTAAGGATATTATCCCGAAGCTAATTAGGGAAAACCGGAGAGTATATGGTTTCAAGAAAATAAGATACTGGTTTGATGTGGGAACTCCAAAGAGACTTTTTGAAGCATCACTCTACCTATTGAGAAATTTAGATCCTGCGGAGTTAGAAGTCTCCGATGTTTGGAATGGAGTGAGATTCCAGGGTTCTAGCGCTAGATCTAGAGCACTTCACAAAGAGATCATTAGAAGAGCTACAGAGAAGAAACTGGAATTCGAGGGAGATGTACTAATTGGAAGACATGTCTACATAGGTGATTATAGTAGGATAAAAGACTCTATAATTGATAACTACACTATTGTTTCAGAAGGATCTGTTATCGAAGGATCTATTGTGATGGACAGATCCTATATAGGTAAAGGATCACGTATAATAAATAGTATAATTGGTAGACATGTGAAAATAGGTAAGAATGTTTTTATAGAGGGAAGTGTAATAGGAGACGATGTGAGTATAGGAGATCAGAGCAAAATAATTAAATGCAAAATATGGCCTCATAAAGTGATTGATCCAGAAGTAGTTATTGAGAATATGATTATTAAGTAGATCCAGGTTGATCAAATGGTTAATTACATAATATTCTCCTTGGAAATGCATCAACCATATAGAATAAAGAGTATTGTGGATCCAAGAGCTAGTTTATATGATATATTAGATGAGGAATTAGATAAATTAGTTCTAGAGAGAGTAGCTGATAAATCATATAGACCTGTTCTTAAGATTTTGAGAGAGGAATTCGATAGAGTAGAAAATGAGGAGGGCTATAAACCATCTATTAATATAAGTATCTCGGGAGTGCTTCTTGAGCAACTCTCTAGATATGCTCCAGATGTAATTGATCTATTGAGAGATCTCGTGTCTAGAGGCTATGTGGAATTTCTCGCAGAACCTTATTATCATAGTTTAGCGTCTGAGTTATCAAAAGAGGAGTTTATTGAGCAAATTAAATTATCTCTAGAGGCTATAAACAAATTATTTAATTATTCACCAATTGGTGCTGTAAATACTGAGATGATCTATAGAAGTGATATTGGGGTATGGCTAAGAGAACTAGGATTTAAATACATCGTTACAGAAGGTGTGGAGAGCGTGTTCTACACGAGAGACCCAAATAATCTCTACCAAGACTCCAGTGGATTACTATTGTTCGCTAGGCAATATAGATTAAGTGATGATATAGCATTTAGATTCTCGATGACAACATGGGATCAGTATCCACTAACCGCTGATAAATACGCCTCATGGATCAAGGATTCTCCTGGAGATTTTGTTGTTGTATATGTAGATTTCGAGACATTTGGTGAGCATCACTGGCCTGCGACAGGGATCTTAGAGTTTCTCAGGTATCTACCGAGAGAATTTAGTAAAAGAGGTATAAAGATGATTTCTTTTAGCGAAGCCCTTAAATTATTCCGACCCATTAGAGAATTGTCTATCAATGAGACTATTAGTTGGGCTAATGAGAGAAAGGATTTATCAGCTTGGTTAGGAAATGAGCTTCAGAGAAGAGCTTTTGAGCTATATAAGTGGGTTGGTAAATTGGTTCTTGGAAGCAGTATCAGAGATCTCATAACTATCTGGAGAATTCTTGGCGAAGCAGATCATTATCACTACATGTATTATACTCGAGACTCAAGTCTAGCAGTACACGACTATTTCTCATATCACGAGAATCCGTTTATTGCTTTTGAGGCATATGTTAAGGCTCTTATGATTCTCTACTACTATTCTCGTAGGATCTGATCTTTTTAAATTAGATTATAAAAGTCTTCATGTGAGAATAACCAAGGATATGTGAGGGGCGTGATCTTGTGGGCTCCGACATCAGTGAGGAGAGTCTGGATCTTCACATTTGAGTTAGAAAACATCGCTAGATTAGGAGGCTTAGGAAATGCTGTTTTGAGACACGTGAATATTTTGTCTAAAGGAGGTGCTGAAGTAACAGTATTTATGCCTTCTCACGGGAGACACTTTTCAGAGGATCATAGACGTAGACTAAATCTAAAATTCGTAGAAAACTTTAGGTGCTGTGGATCAAGACGCGGATTGGATGGTAATGAGTATAGATACTGCGTGGGGGCCTACGAAGGATCCTTGGATGGAGTTAAAGTAATTCTTTTTATAGGGTTGGACTACGAGACAGGAAAGATCCTGGATACATGGGATATCTATAGTAATGCGCCTGAGAAGACGGCTCTAATGATCAGAGGGGTCAGATGCTGGCTAAGTCACGTCAGGGAGAGACCTGATCTGATAATAGGTAATGATTGGCATAGTGGTCTCGTAGCATCTGCGACAAGAATATTCTTAGAAAACGAGGGTCTCTCAGTACCATATATCTACTTCATACATTTACTTTCCTCGGCCTCATTCCCATATCATTACATATCTGATCAATGGTCGGGGCTACCTGATCAATTAATTAACATATGGAGAAGTTGGAGACATGAGAAGATCTCTTTGAGATATCTATGGGATCAATATAGAGGATACACGGATCTCTTCAACGTGGATGTAGCAGATATTGTGGCTTCGGTGAGCTATGGGTATATGGATGAGATTATTAGAAGAGCTGGATATTGGATAACTCCTAAAACATGTGTTGTATATAACTCAACTGATTGGAGAATAGATGAAGTAAGAACTTATCTTCGTGAGAGATACGGTTCAGATGATAGATGTTTCCTTCGATGGAGATTTTATGTAGATAATATAGCTACTGCTAAGCCGTGTATGGGTCATATAGAGCCGGGAGGTTTCCTAGTAGTCTCTGGAGGTAGATTATCTGCTCAGAAAGGATTTGATTATCTGGCGAGAGCACTAGAATTTCTTGATGATAGATTCAAGATACTTGTTCTAGGAATATCCGTGGGAGATAAGGAGTATGAGAATTATCTCAGGTCTCTAGCAAATAGATTCTTTGGCAGATTTCTTGTAACTTGTAATAATATTGATCACAGGATCTACAAATCATTTAATTACTTAGCAAACGTGGTCGCTGTTCCCTCGAGATATGAGCCCTTCGGCCTATCATCAGTTGAGGCTCAAGCAGTTGGTACACCAGTTGTTGTTAGCCGTATCCCCGGTCTCTCCGAGACTGTAAGAGACTTAAGAAACGATCCTGAGGGAACAGGATTATTCTTTGAACTAGAAGATGCGAGGGATCTAGCATTGTCTATTGAGGCTTTAGCATATTTAACACAAGCAATTGATTGTGGAGAAACTAATCTCATAAATAGTATCAGAGATCCTGGTGTTAGAAGAATGATTGAGGCGTATCCTGAGACAATTCTTAATATCAGAGGTAACACGGTTAAGCACGTAGATAGATTATTTAGAGAAGAGAATACCTCAAGAATGCTGTGGGAATGTATTGAGAGAGCGAGATTATACGCTTATTACAGAGCTCACGCATAAATAATGTTCTTTACTTAATAAAATCAAATTGATTCAGAGGAATCTTATTTTCTTCTGATAAAACTAGTAATTGACAGTGCTAAGGCTACTATTGATAATCCTATGCTTACATAGACATAGGATCTAATGTCATCTACCCTGGATCTTAAATCATCTAATTTAGTTAATATAAGAGCTGTTTCAGCAGATAAATTCTCTGCTCTTATTTTAGCCTCATTAATCTTTTGATCATATGTATTGACTCTGGCTAAAAGAGAATCTATTCTACTACTTAATGTATTATTAATTACCGAGATCGTCCCACTGATATTCCCTATTAAGGAGGTTAATTCATTTAAGATACTAGTTATTCTTGAATTGATCTGTGTAAAGAATCTTAGCTCACTCTCAAATCCAGTATATAAAAGCACTATATTTCTCAGGAACCTTGGTCCATTAAATAATTCACCACCAAATTTCCAAGTGATTAATGGCGCATATCCACCTATTGGTAAGACGCCTGATACAATAAGTGTAGAGTTTCCGAGTCGATTAAGTGTTTCTGAGACTATTATCGGGTATGGTGGTGATGTGTTATATGTATATGCTCTTCCCTGAGGAGCTTCTCTTGAGATTGAGGTATTCTCTCCTGAAACCACTAGAATATTAATGTTTCCAAATAGCCTCAGATCAGTCTCTGTGAGAGGTCTCCATGTATCTGTGGTGATATTTCTAAGAGCCACTGGACTAGGCGCGTATGCCAAGATCTTCTCGACACCGTATGTGAGAGAATAAGTCTCAGCGGTTACTCTAACTGAGGCTTCAACAACTAGTTTATTAATAGATCTATTTGATTCAATGTATGTGTGATCAATAGCCAAATTACTACCTAAGTACTCAAGTAATTTATTGATCTCAACAACTGCTTTGGGATCCTCAATATATTTAGCTGATAACCAGAGAGTTCTGCCACCACTGGCTAAATATTTTTTCAAAGAATCGATTTCATCAGCTGAGAAACTCTTTTTTAAAGAGGCTATCGGTATTATTGTGAGATCTGGATTAAGTTTATCTAGTGAGGAATACGTGTCTCCTAATGTGAAATTTGATAGATCTCCGTATACTATCTTAGCAAAATATTTTATGTAGGGATCTAGTGAATCTGCTTCTTTAACTGATCCGAAGAGAATATATATTGTTCCATCAAATAATTCATGGACTAAGCTCTCGACTCCTGTGAAATTATTTGTGTGAGATAGATCTATGAGGACAGTGTAGGATACACTATATTGATCAGTTGTTTCCGCAAAAATCTTTATAGGAGTTATTGCTATTAATAAGACTAAGAGTATTGATCCGAGGATCCCTCTCAAATTTTTCACAGGATACAATACATATGAATTCTTTTAAATATTCTCGGTGAATAAGAACTATTATCCTCCTCTGAAAAAATCTATGGGGTCAGGATTGGATATTAGAAGAAAAAGACTTAAGGTACTAGTAGATGTTTGGGGCCAGATCATTGATAAAGGTAATATAACTAGAGAAGAAGTTATTGAGCTACTGAAAAAAGAATACGAGAGAAATGGGGTCGAGCCTTTCAGAGGAGTTGCTAAGCCACAAGATATATATGAGAAAGATATGATCACATTATATCTAGTGGCGATCTATGGACTAAATATACAGAGTGAATATAGCGAGATAATAGATAAGATTTTTTCATTAGAGAAATCTCTTGAGCAAGCATGTGAGTTGCTATATAGCGAAGATAATCCTGATGTAGCTAGGGAGAAGATAATAAAGATATTTAATAAGAACCCTGACTCAGCTCTTTTATCAAAGATTTTCAGGGTGGAGATATTAAAACACTACTTTGGTTTCGTAGGGGAGGATAGAATGGTTAAGATACTAAGAAATATGCTTAAGGCATTCCCCGAGGAGGAGGCTACTGTGAGAAGACTAAGTAAATTCTACATAGCCTATAAAGTCGGTGAAGCTATTCTAAAAGGAGAGATTAGGGATTGGACCAGTAAAGAAGCCTATAAACAAGCTATAGCAGTTGAGCTCGGGGGTATAAGAGGGATTCCTGATGACGAGTATATCGCAAAGATATTATCTACTGTATTCGGTGCGAAAAAAGAGATTTATTCTTCAATACTGAGAATCAGCAGAGGAGAAATCACAAAGAGAGGTCATAGCTGAATACATAATGAAACCATATCTATATCTTGTTAATTCACTATTTTTATCTCACGTGTAAGTTATGCTTATAATAAGAGACTACATATCTTTTTAGGAGTGATAGATAAACAATGATCGAGACAGAAGTCGAGAAGAAATATCTTGTTAATAAGAGAGGTAGAAAGATCTTTGTAGAGATTAGAAGAAGTAAAGATGGTAAAATGTTTGTTGTTATTGAGAAAAGTCTTAAGCATACTTTTGTAAAAAACGATGAAGAAATGGTGTGGGAGCAGAATACTAAAGATGCTGAAGAGATCGAGTATGAGAAACTTCCAAAAGAGGTGAGAAAAGTATTATCTCAACTAACAAGATTCTGAGGATCAAGTGGAGTGTTTTTAAAAAAATACTTAATGAATCATCTAATGAGAGAGAGTCCTGTGGTTTTCTAGCAGGCAATAAGATAAGTGACAATATTTACTATGCCGATGAAGTGTTTTTTGTAAAGAATATCTCTGAAGATCCAAATGAATTTTTAATGGATCCATTAGACACTATACGTGTCGTAAAAGAAATTGAGAGTAGAGGTAGAGAGATAGTAGCTTTGTTTCATACGCATCTAGGTTATCCTCCTATTCCTAGTTTCAAGGATCTTGAGGGCATGGATGCTTGGCCTATTCCGTGGCTGATAATCAATAAAAAAGATGGTAGCTACATGACTTGGATTAGATCTAATGGAAGACTTGATCTAGTTTATACAGAGATAGCTCCAGATAACTAATGGGATTGTCCCGATATGAATAAAATAAAACTTATTGCCGTCGATGTTGATGGCACCATAACAATATCATCAGATAGCTACCTACTATATGTACCGGCCATAGACATCATCTCCAGATTATCCAGAGAAGGCTACTACGTTGTCTTGGTTAGTGGAAATAGTATACCAATGATAATTGGATTATCTAGATACGTTGGAGCAAGTGAAATAGCTGTTGCCGAGAATGGAGGAGCTGTTGTCTTTGGAGACGAGATTACGTGGTTATGCTCTAGTGAGGAGCAGAAAGCTCTTGAAGAGTTAGAGAAAATTGTTTCAGAGAGATTTAGAGATTTTCTGAGAGTTAGTTGGCAGAATAAGTTTATGAGATGTAGTAAAGCTTTTAAGAGTGTGAGTAAGAATGTTGATACCAATATTGTGATAAGAGATCTTAGGAATCATCTAATGGAGATAGGGTTCAATAATCTATTTATTGCTAGTAGTAAAGTAGCGATTCACATAAACTTCTCTAAATACACTAAGGGATATGCTCTCGAGAGAATTCTCGAGAAACTTAACTTAGGTTGGGAGAATGTCTTAGCTATAGGTGACTCAGATATTGATATTGATATGATCGAGAAGGCAGAGATAGGATGTGCTGTAGCAAATGCCTCAGAGAAACTAAGAGAAGTAGCTCGATGTCTATCTAACTATGAGGCTGGTAGAGGTTTTGTAGATATCGTTGAGAGATATGTACTCAATAAAGTGTCTCTGAATCAGATCTGATACTAAATTCTCTCCAGTAATCCGAGGCAGTTTTACACATAACATTTTTCTCTTTACATATACTAAGTATTTTCTCTGAAATACTCCTCCACCAAGAGTAGGTATTCTTACTCAGTATCTTGCTCATTAAATCTTCTCCTAGTCTAATCCTCATATTAATCATTGCTCTGGGATGTTGTCTGAGATAATCAATTATTACTTCACTACCTGTTTCTTTAGCGAGATCTACTATCTCCACTAAGTTATTTAAATGATCATTTATATCTGGTATAATAGGGCCAATGAAGATCCATGTTTTGATACCTTCAGATGAGATCTTTCTCAGAGCTCTCTCAATAGCTAGTGGATGTGAGGAGTAAGGCTCAATCAATTTCTTAATGGATGGATCTAGAGTGGTTATAGTGAAACCAACATCAACTTTATCTCTATATTTTCTCAAAACATCAAGATCTCTGATCACTAGAGCTGATTTAGTTTGTATAGAGACACTGAAACCATACGCTAAGAGTAGTTCAATAGATCTTCTAGTGAGCTTATATCTAGCCTCAATAGGTATATAGGGATCTGTTATAGTTGATACTCCAACGACACCTGGTCTATATTTACGAACCTCTCTCATTAATACGGGTATCAAATTAATTTTGACGTATACAACCTCACCCCATCTCTCTGCGGGTTCTCCTCTGGTGAAATCAATTGCGTAGCAATAAACACATGCGTGCTGACAACCTATATATGGATTCAGGCTATAGTCATACTCAGGTAAACCAGATTTTGAAAGAGCCTTCTGAACCCTGATTTCTTTAACGATTAGTCCACCGCTAAGTGACCTCATTTAATCTCTCCTATCTCTAGTGTATTCATCTAATCTCTTTGATCCTGTGAAGAGCTTAGCTATAAATGATTTAGATATCCACTTACCTAGTGGCACTCGAAGTTTTTCACTAACTATCTTAAGAGCTTCAGGGAAGCTACTTACCTTGATCGGTTCTTCGCTGAGCATCTTTCTAATATTTTCTCTAACGAACCACACACCTATTGGTAATGTGAATCCTGGGTAGATCTCTCTCCATAGAATTGCTGCGGCTTGTCTCCTTAGCCTATATAAGTACTCTGCCACAGCTAATCTAGACGCGTAGTAGCAGCCACCTATCGAGGGATAATCACTTCTACCTTTGTTTCCTTCATAATCAATCTCGATCTCTACTTGTAGTCCCCAGGGATTCCATGTTGATCCTGGGAACCAAGCCTCTCCCCACTCAAACATCCATTTACTAGGGATAAGAATCGCTGTGAAGAGATTACCTCTGACCTCTCTAATAAAAACTCTATACTCACTGATCTCGGGAAAGGTTTTTATCTCATCTAGTAATCTCTCAGAGACTAGGCTATCAACAGCTGTAATAGCCCACCTGGTAGGTACTAATCTTCTGTACCTTCCTCTACCTATGGCACCTACGCTAAGAATAGAAGAGATTTTCTCAATACCTAACCCCTCTCTATAGAGTAAGTAAATAGCTTGTGAAGCTCTTAGATCTGTGTCTTGATAAACTTTCTCAACGACTCTCTCTATCTTAGGAGTATCACTTAATTCTAATTTCTTAAGAGGAGCCCACGGCCCCAGCGGGGGAGTTTCTTCGGAGAAGAATCCTCCTTTAGGAGTAGATGCGAGAGACATATAGATGTGAATAGGTTTATGAGACATCGCGATCTCCTGTATCTCACTTAGAACTTTATCCGGATTCCTGGCTGAGGAAGCTTTGTAGAGAATACCGCCTCTAACCAATGATAATCTAGCACCAATGAACTCCTCGAGACTCATATCAAGCCATTTAGAAGGTTTCTCGAGAAATGACGTGTCCCCAATAATTGGAGGTGCCGATGGATAAACTCTTATATTCGGGTACCCGATCCGGCCTACGAAGACTGTTGGTGGAGAAGATCCATTTACTTCACTACCTAAATAATCGCTGGACAAAAAGGATCTCTTGAACTCTCTAATTAAAATAGGGCAGTAGCTAAGTCCACATAGATACCTCGATCCTCTACATCTGATACATAGCTCTTGTGGTACTTTAATTATTTTCCTCTAATCCTCCAAAGATAATTATGTTATCAAAAACCTATTTTATAAAATACCTCTCACAGACTACCAATACCCAGGAGATATAAGACAAAGACTAGTATTACTATAACAAATTTTCTTTCTATCATCATTTAAGTGGTAGCGGGGCGAGGATTTGAACCTCGGACCTCGGGGTTATGAGCCCCGCGGGCTACCTGGCTGCCCTACCCCGCTGCCCAGCCCCGCCATTATATAATTATTAATTACCTGGCTTATTAATTTACCCTATACTCGTGATCCTCTATGGATACTCTACTTCTACGATGTACTTACTTCCCTCGTATATCCTCAGAATCACTCTCTCAATTAATCCACGATCTTTTAAGACATCAAATATCTTCTTACTTATCTCTATGGCTATATTTTCTAAGGTGGCATCTCCTCTCTCCAGATAAACTATTTTGCTAAAGATCTTCTCTAAATCCCTTTTTTCAATAACATAGTTCTTTGGTAGTAGTAGTGTTCTATTATAACTCTCTGCTATATCTGTCGCTATTTTTTCTAATTCAATGAGATCTATTAAATAATCCCTGTTACCAAGAGATCCTTCTACCATGATCTCTATATTCAATGTATGTCCATGTGCTTTATTTAGCTCATCACTAAACCCAGTTGTTGCATGTATTACACTGATCTCTATACCTCTAACCCCAATTCTTACTTTCATAAGATCACACCTGTAGTATTAATTTTTAATGAAGGAACTTATATTGTAGTGAGTTATTGTGTCAACTGATCTTCTGAGCAGGATCTTAGAGAATGAGCTTTTGACAGAGGATCTTGTGGAGATTAGTAGAGGAGATATAAGTGAACTAATAGATAACCATAAGAATACTATGATATGGTGTTCTAGAAGAATCAATATGAAAGAGCTCTGTCAGAGATATCTTGAGATCACCAGAGATATTCTGATCTCATTAGCTAGTATACGAATAATTAAATCTCTTAAGAAGAAAGATACTCTTAAAAAAGATCCTTTTATAGAGATAGTGCTTAAGCTAAGAGATCTTTATATGAGATTTCTCTACGACACACCACTAGATCCTTTTGAGAGAATACCGATCAAGATGTTAGCTGATGTAAAAATAGGTGATAGAGTATATCTAGAGAAAAGAAGATACTTGATCCCATATGATGAAGCCTTAAAACTACTTATTTCAGGTCTCGCTGAATTAGCAAAAATCTAGTACCGTAAACATTTTAGCGTAATCATTTTTGACCATAAAATTTTTAAATTTTAATGACCTAATTCATCAGGTGATAATGTTATAAATGTCGATGATTTAATTAGTGGAAGCTTAGATACTGACAATAAGAAATATCCTCAGGATCCATATATATGGTTAGAGGATCTAAGTAGTGAGAGAACAAAAGAATTTGTTGAGAGAGAAGATCTGAGGGCCAGAAACTTCGTTAAGAACTACTCAGATAAATTATATCCTAGACTAATAGATCTATATACTGAACCAGTTGCGTATAGCTTCAAAACATCTTTAGGAGGATACTACGCTATTTATAGAGAGAAAACATATTACATAAAGAGATTCTATAGAGACAAAACAGAGGAAATAGTTTTTGACGCCAATACAATTGGAAAAAATATTATAGTACCAGTATTCTATGTGTCTAGAAAAGGGGATTTACTAGCAGTATATTTATCTGAGGCTGGGAGAGACGAGGGCCGCGTGCTGATAATTGATACATCAACAAAAGAAATAATTGATGAGATAAGAGGTGATGTGAGAAACATAATTTTTCTAAATGATCAAAAGATTTATTACACAAAATTCTTTAGGAGAGAGAAGTGTTCTGATGGAACACCTCCTCCGTGTGAGAGAGTATTTGTCAGGGATGGGGGTAGAGACGAGGAGATTTTTGGGTCAGGTGTTTCCACAGGTTATTTCATAAGTATAAAAGACTCATTAGTTGCTGACAAGATTTTTGGGGTTATTAGTGAGGGTTGGGTAAGGACTTGGTTGTTAGTAGGTGATATAAGGGATCCGTCTAAGTGGCGAGTAGTTCACGGTGGTGATGTGATAAATACACCTATTGAATATATTGATTCAGATAGACTATTATTTATAAAATATGATCAGAGTGGTATGGGTAGAGTACTAATTCTTGAGAGAGATAATGTGCATGAGTTAGTGAAAGAATCTAATGAGTACCTAAGTAATGCTTTTATGCTAAGAGATAAATTAGGCGTAGTGTATATCTCGAGGAATTGCTCTAATTATATCAAGATCTATGATTTAGATGGTAGATTAATTAAAGAAGTAAATTTCGATAAACCATTAACCGTGCAGAATATCTCTGAAGAGATTGATTTATCGGGAGTTATTCTTGAAACCACAACTTTTACTCAGAGAATAAGAGTTTTAAGATATGATTCATTGAGAGACACATTCGAAACAATACACTCTTCTCGTGAGGTAAGCGACGTATCTATTGAGGATAGATGGGTTGTCTCACACGATGGAACAAAAATACATTACTTTGTTGTTAAGAAGAGAGAAGCTGATGAGAAAAGAGTTTTAGCATATGGCTACGGTGGATTTAGTATAGCTCTCACACCAATGTATTATCCATGGGCGATTCCATTTATTGAGGATGGTGGAGTTTTTGTAGTAGCTAATCTAAGAGGAGGATCTGAGTATGGTGAAGAGTGGCATAGAGCCGGTATGAGGGAGAAGAAAATTAATGTATTTAGAGATTTCATAGCTGTTATAGAGGATTTGAGAAGAAGAGGTTCCGAAGTAATTGCTATGGGTGGAAGCAATGGTGGTTTGTTGGTTGCGGCTACAATGATTATGAGACCTGATCTATTGAAGGCGGCTGTGATAGGCTATCCTGTTCTTGATATGTTGAGATTTCATCTTCTCTACATAGGTAAAGTGTGGATCTCGGAATATGGGGACCCTGATAATCCTAATGATAGAGTTTTTCTCTTATCATACTCTCCGTACCACAATATTAGAAGAGATATTAAGTATCCGCCTACGTATATTTACACAGGATTACATGATGACAGAGTTCACCCAGCACACGCACTTAAGTTCCACGCTAAATTAATTGAGTTCGGCAACGAATCTTATTTAAGAGTAGAGAGAGCAGCGGGGCATCTAGGAGCCTTGCCAGAGGTTCAGGCTAGGCAAATGAGTGATGTTATGGGATTCATATACAAAATATTTGGGATAGAACCCAGACCCCAGTGATATGATCTCATAATAGAAATAAATACCTCACTAATCACATAAGGTATTTTCTGAGAATAGTTGGTAGCATCTCCCATCCATGTTCAAATACTCCTAGTCTTCCTCTTAAACAATCTCTCTCAGTAAATCTACTTACATCATCAGGTTCTACACCGGGTATGCTTAATGCTATCGGGACTGGGTCATCTGTATGAGCTTTTTTACTAGGTGGTGTGGCGTGATCTCCTGTGACTAGTATCGCTAGATCACTTGGTCTATTATCTAGAAGTGGCTGCACAAAGTATTTATCTATATCCTCAATTTTCTTCTTTTTCAACTCAAAATCTCCATCATGCCCTGGTTCATCAGGTCCTTTTAAGTGCACGTATACTATGTCACTTCTTTTAAGTGCCTCTAGTGTTTTCTCTAATCTATCCATATAGTTTTTAACAGGATCCTCAATAAATTCTAGAGCTATTGTTTCAGCACCAAAGATCCTTCCGAGACCTATCTCAACCGGCATTTCTGCTAATACAGTGAATCTAGCATTATATCTCTTGCTCAATGGCTCAGGTCTCGGCACTGATCCTCCTGCGTCTCTGAGGATAATACCGTTAGCTGGTAATAACTTTCTCTCTTTTCTAGCTCTATTAATTGGGTGGTTCTCGAGTATCTCAATTGATTTCTCAATGAATCTATTGGCTAACTCAGCTGTGATCTCTGCTTCTTTACTCTGATCCAGAGGCTCCACTCTCCTTATGTAGGGCTCGAAGTTTTGGACTGCTACACTTATTAATCCTTTTCTTCTATAGGCTGGGTCGCTATTATCGATCATTGGAGAAAGCTTGTGGCTTTTACTACCTATAATAACAACTGCTCTGTGTCCAATAGAGGCTTTTACTCTAGCATATCCATCGTAGATCCCTAGATCCATGTTATCTAGAGATTTAGCGAGTTCACTAGCCTCCTCCCCGGAGAGACTTCTTCCAACTCTTCTATCAATAATTTTTCTAGTCAAGGGATCGATAGTGGCGAAATTAGCTCTAAAAGCAATCTCGTAACCCTCCCTAATATTCAGCCCCACACCCACAGCCTCAATAGGTCCTCTCCCAGTATAGACCTCGTGAGGATTATACCCAAAAAGAGATATGACAGCCTCATCACTCTCAGGAGCAATACCTCTACCGAGAACATACATCGCGCCACAGATCCCATCACGAGCAATTTTATCTAAGCCAGGCTTAGAAGCTTTCTCAAGAGTAGTCACGGGATCCAATAAACTATCAGCCACACCATCCAAAACAAGAAACAAC
>JBMFLZ010000015.1:0-28439 GCA_049970935.1 Sulfolobales archaeon
GTTGTAAATGCATTTATACAGGTAGTGGAGGAGATGAGATATTCCTAGGCTACTCATTTCTACTGAATTTAACTGAGGAGGAGATCATGAAGAAAATAGATTCTTTAATCAACGGCAGGTACCCCGAGATCGAGATCGCCAATTGCGTGGGTATAAAGATTGTTGCACCTTATCTAGAAGAAAAAATTCTAGAAATAGCTAAACAGATACCCTTAGGCTGCCTAAGAACTGTTTCTATGACTGGAAAAGAGATCCTTAGAGAAATTCTTGCTTCAAAAGATCTCTATTTAATCGGTGAGAGAAGAAAAACACCAGCTGAGAGTGGGGCAGGAACTATAGCAATATGCAGATCTAAATATGATATATAAGTATCGGAACCATGCTATCGGATTTCTAAGATAACCTCGAGGAATCCCTTAAAATCTATCGCCTCAAATATATTAGTTTATAGGCTAGTTTTCAAAGCTCTGAATAAACATATTCTTCTTTATTATCTAGAGCCTTCTCATTACCTGCCCACACAGTGAGGTTGATTAACAGTAAAGTAAGGAGCCTTGCCCTTCGAGGCGGTGAGGAGATCAGATCCGTAAAATATATGTGCTATCTGAAACATCGCAGGATCATTAAAACTTCACAACTAATTTCAAAGGTTTTTCGATAAGCCTGACTACTCCAGTAAGAAAAAAGTAAAAGGACTTTTAAGAGAGAAAAGCTCACCAACATTTTATTGGTGATTATATTCTACACCTCAGGTCCCGAGACGGATCTCCTCTTCTCGTAGAGGGTTTCCGAATAAGAGTAGTTGAGAAATTAAGATACCCATCACTTGAAGAAAGATTAAAAGCTATTAGAGAGGCTGGTTTTAATACATTTCTGCTGAGAGCAGATGATGTGTTTCTAGATATGTTAACTGATAGTGGAGTTAATGCTATGACAACTGATCAGTTAGCTGCTATGATTAATGCTCAGGATGCCTATGCTGGTAGTAGAAGTTTTGAGGAGCTTGTCTCAGCTGTTAGAGAAGTCTTTGGCTTCGAATATGTTCTACCGGTTCACCAGGGTAGGGCTGCGGAGCATTTGATCGCGAGACTCTTCGTTAAGCCTGGGAGCATTGTTGTGACTAATTATCACTTCACTACTACGAGAGCTCATATTGAGTTGCTTGGTGGCAGAATGATTGAGATACCTGTTCCACAGGCTCTTGACACAAGTAGTGAGTATCCATTTAAGGGAGATATTGATCTGGGGAAGTTAGAGGAGATCCTCTCGAGAGATAGAGATAAGGTAGCGTTTGTGAGAATAGAGGCTTTAACTAATCTCTTAGGTGGTCAACCTGTGTCTATGAAGAATATTAAGGCTGTTAGAGAGATCTGTGATAGATACAAAGTTCCTCTAGTGATTGATGGTAGTATGATTGATTGGAACGTATATCTAATCAAAGAAAGAGAATTAGGTTCATGGAGAATAAGTGATATAATTCGTGAATTCGTTGGCAACGCAGATATCTTCTATATGAGTAATAGAAAAGCAGGATCAGTTCGCGGAGGATTAATTGCTACAAATAATAAGAATTACTACGAGAAACTCTCTGTTCTAGTGCCAGTGTACGAAGGATTCTTAACATATGGCGGGATGTCTATTAAGGAGATAGCTGCTTTAGCAATTGGCTTAAGAGAATTAAGAGAAGAAGGTCTCCTAGGCTCAGAAATAGAGTTAATTAGATACGGGGTTGAGAAACTAGATAAGCTAGGTATACCAGTAGTTAAGCCACCTGGTGGACTAGGTATACACATAGACGCACTGAAATTCCTCAGACATCTCCCCAGAGAGAGATACTTAGCAGGATCCCTAGCGGCAGCATTTTACATAGTCTCAGGAGTAAGAACTATGGAGAGAGGAGCATTATCTAGTGACAGAACACCTGATGGAAAAGAGATCTTCCCAGATCTTGAGTTAATGAGAATAGCTCTCCCAAGAAAAACTTACTTGAGAAGCCATATAGACTATGTGGTTGATAGATTAGCATGGCTCTACGAAAACAAGGAGGTTATCAAAGGTTTAGAGTGGGTTTATGAACCACCAGTGCTAAGATTCTTCTTAGGCAGACTAAGAGATATTGATAACTGGAGCACTGAGCTAGCCGAGAGATACAGGAGAGTATTCGGAGATTTATAAGGTTTCCTAGATCAAAGGCATCATAAAAAAGCTCTCATTTAAATATATGTCTGCATCAATTTTTTACACTATCTCTATTTGGCTATGATTTGTTGACAAGGCTTCAGATTCTTGAGATAATCCCATGTAGAGGGATCTCCATTATCAAGTCTCCAAATAGCGACACCAGGCAACCAGTATTCTTGAGCTAACTTTGCTCTTAGATAAGCTAATTCACCATCTACGTAATAGGCCACGTTACTATCTATCTTCGCCACTAACTCCTGATCGTTTTGATCTAGGTTAAATACGTATCCTCTCTGTCTGAGTAATTGATAATCTGAATACAGGATCCACTGAACAAGTCTGCCCTCAGGACTCCATATCTTCCCATAATTAGGCACTCCTAGAAAAAGCTTCTCCCTAGGGATCTTCTTGAGAGCATACTCAATAACATCCTTGACCCACCATATAGGTGCAACAGGTTTGGGTCCTGGGGACTCGTAGTAGTCATATGCCATGATCATTACGTAGTCAACAGCTGATTTCCCTATCAATTCGTAGTCATATGTCATAGTATAGCTACTGGGCCACTCAGTTCTCTTTGCAGGGATCGCCACCGTCAGGATCAGTTTAGATTCGTGAAGTCTCTTAGCCACATAGTCGAGGAAATAAGCGAAGTCCTTGGCTTGATTAGGTAAACTAACCTCAAAATCAATATTGAATCCGGCGTACCCGTTTCTTGAGGCTAAATCAATTAATATTCTCGAGAATCTCTCCATTGCTGAGAGATCAGATATTAATCTTGATACTCGGCTAGCATTAGAGGAGACAATCATTGGTATAATAAGCATATTCTTATCCTTAACTAACTTGAGGAATTCAGGGTCCTCAGCACCTCTCGACACAAACTTCCCTACTCCAAGATCATCTGTTAAATAATACCAGTCTGGTGAAACAATGTCTATCACTGATCCACCGTACTTAGACAAGATCTCTTTAACATCACTTGAGTTAGTACTATAGATCCATGCCCAAATAATTAGATTTCTAGGAGACATAGTAACGGTTTTCTCAAGGGTCTTTGTTGAGTATATTGTTGCCACAGATAGTATTGAGGTGATGTGCGTCATAGTTAATACCTCAGATACTGTGTAAGTGTGGCTGTATGTAACCGAGATAGTTTTCGTAGCCACCGGTTGCTGTGTGTATTGAGTGCCTATAAAGAATCCTATCACTAGCGATGATGCCATCATCAGTATTATTATTGCTAGTATACGTGGCCTACTTATATCAGTCAACTAGAAACACCGTTTATCTATTATCGCATCATAGTATATATAGCAGATATACTGCATATGATACATGCTTGGATTCAGAGCATATGCTTCAAAGCTTATATTTATTCAATATGTCTCACGTAAAGGGATTGTTTTGGAGAGAATAAAAGTAGCCTTCATAGGTGCTGGTAGTGCTGTTTGGTCAAGTAGAATAATAATGGATTTTTTGATTCATGAGGATCTTAGGAACAGAGTTGATATTTGGCTCATGGATATAAATGATGCGAGACTAGATCTGATATATAATTTCTCGAAGAGATACATAAGCGAGCTCGGTGCAGGAGCAAGAGTTTTCAAGACAAAAAATAGAGTAGAGGCTATTAGAGAAGCTGATTTCGTAATAAACTCCGCGATGGCTGGTGGACACAGCTATTACGAGAGAATGAGAGACGTATCAGAGAGACACGGGTACTATAGAGGAATTAATAGTGTTGAGTGGAATTATGTGAGTGATTACCACACTATATGGGGATACTATCAATTCAAATTAATGATGGATATAGCGAGAGACGTAGAGACGTATGCACCAAATGCCTGGGTAATTAATGTGGCTAATCCAGTTTTTGAATTAACAACACTCATAACAAGACTATTTAGAAAAATAAGATTCATTGGTTTATGCCACGGACACCTAGGATTCATAAAAGCAGTCGAGGTCCTGGGAATGAGATTAGCTAAAGAAAAGCTCAAGAGAGATATTACTGCTCAATGCGCAATGCATGACCCAGAATGCTACTCAGTAATCGCTGAACTAATTGATTTCGGGGACCTGGAGATTGAGATGTCAGGTTTTAATCACGTAATTTGGCTAACAAAATTCATGTATGCTGGAGAGAATGCGTATAGATACTTAGATGATTGGATTAGAGAAGACGCTCATAGATACTGGGAGATATGGAGTGAGTACACCACAAATCCATTTGACATAGATCTGAGCCCTGCAGCAATTGATATGTACAGAACCTATGGATCTCTACCAATAGGAGATACTGTTAGAGGTGGGACATGGAAGTATCACTGGGATCTAAAAACTAAACAGAGTTGGTACGGACCCTACGGAGGACCAGACTCAGAGATTGGATGGGCTATGTACCTAGCCGCCTTAAGAAGATCTCTGGAGAATCTATCGTCAGCAGTCTATGACACCACTACACCACTAGTCCAGAGGTATCCTCCGGAGCCTAGTGGAGAGTCAATTATTGAGATAATTGATGCATTAGTGAATAATAAGTCAAAGAAAGTATACTACATATATCTACGAGGCAGAGGCGAGAAAATAAAGATTCCTGTCCCGATCCAGGTGAATATACCGAATGAAGGTGTCTTAAGTAACATACCTAATGACGTGGCTGTGGAGATCCCTGTGGAAATCTCCGGAGGCAGTATCCGGAGAATACCAATTACTCAACCACCGCACAAAATCTATAGATATGTGCTTCTACATAGATTAATGAGAGCTGAGTGGGCTCTGGAAGCATTTTTGGAGGGAGGTAGAGACTCACTGATCCAGTGGCTAGCCATTGATGTAAGAACAAAGAGTATGAGGCAAATCGAGGATGTGATTGACGCGATACTCAAGATCCCTGGGAATGAGGAGATGGCTAAACACTTCAGCTAGAGCAATCTTATTAGTAAAAAACAGTTAATTCTTGATCAGATCTCCGCCGTGACATCATTTATCAGACCTAGCGATACTCATCATAGAAGTCCGAGATCTTAGTCCCTATATAGTAATTTTTATCAATGAGCAAAAAATAATTGTTATAAAAGTGACATGGGATATGCAATGATCCTCAGATACTTACGTGCTATATGGAGATTCACTGGCTTAATCGCCGCTCTATTTGCTTGGGCTATTATTATATTATCTATTTCTCAGAATCCATGGTTTGATCTTTATAAACATGCCTTAAGTGATCTAGGGGATCCTGTGAGAGCCAATAAGCCATGGATATATAATCTCGGTCTAATAATCACTGGGGTCTTAACATGCATATACTCACTGTATCTAACCTACGTAGCGAGTAATAAGATACATGTATTTGCTTCAGCAATGATTTTTGTCGCCGGGATCTTCTTGGCATTAATAGGTCTCTACCCAAGTGGGACAAGACCTCACGTATTTGTTTCTACATGGTTCTTTATTCAGATTTGGATATCTATGCTAGCATTCTTCATAGAAGCCTTGATTAATAGGAGAAGACTAAACGGCGTGATCCTTGGATTAATTACTGTGATAGGGCCACTCGGGGCCTTACTAATTAAATGGCCCTCCACTGCTCTACTAGAGATCTATGGAATAATTCTTGTAGATATATACGTGATTATTCTCACAATAAGTTTTTGATATAATCTCCCTAACGAATCTATTTCCTAGACCTCTTATCATAATAGTCTTGAGACACTATACTATATGGTGCACGTATATGCATAAGACTTATGTTGATGAAGTTGCTAAGAACCTCTATGTTCTACGTATTGATGATAATGAAGTTAAGTATTTTGAGGCTCTCTGGTATATTCCAGAAGGTGTGACATATAACTCATATGTCTTATTAACTGAGGAAGGTGCTGTAGTATTTGATTCGTGGAAGCATATTTACGCAGATCTATACATAGAGACTCTTAAAAGAATCATAGATCTCAGAGACATCAAATACGTAATTATTCATCACACAGAACCTGATCACAGCGGATCCATCCCCAAGCTACTTGAGGCAACAAGTCATAGACCAATTGTCATTGGTCACCCAATCGCGAAGTCTATATTCACAGCATTTTATGGTGTAGAACCTAAGTTTAAGACAATAAGTGATCTAGAGACACTTCAGATCGGGAGTGAAAAAATAAGATTCATACATATTCCATGGCTTCATTGGCCAGATACAGTAGCTACTTATCTAGAGAATAAAGAGATTCTTCTCACCTGCGATGTCTTCGGGGGATACAGCACACCACCATCATTATACGATGATGACGACGAGATCGTGAATTACTATCTCCCTTATGCTAGAAAGTACCTGGTTTCAATAATAGGTTTCTACAGAGATCACATCATTAAAAATATTAATAAGTTGCGTAGCCTGGGAATAAAACCAAGAATTATTGCACCGGCTCACGGAATTATTTGGAGGCGGAGACCTGAGATCATTATTGACTACTACTATAGAATAGCCTCGGCAGAGCCTGATCTCAGGAAGATAATTATTGTTTACAGCACAATGTATGGTTTTATGCAGAAAGTAATTAATGTTATTGCCGAGGATCTAAGAAGCAGAGGTTACGAGACTAAGATTTATTCATTTAACGACAGAGAGTATCCCTCAACAGCGGATATATTGAGCGACGCAATTGACTCATCAATAATTATTCTTGGATTATCAACTTATGATGGAAAAATATTTCCACCAATGGAGTATGTTATTAAACTACTAATAGATAAGATTAACTCTGAGAAACCGGTGATCATCGTCAACACATATGGTTGGGGCAGACTCCACGAGAACACATTAAGAGCCTTACTAAGCAACTCGAAATTTAAGTTAGTAGATGTGATCAGTATTAGAGGAGCATATACTAAGGCTGATATAGATAGACTGAGACAAAGTATCGAGAAAGTAATTATTGATCTAATGAAGAAATAAGAGATACTTATTGAATAAAACTTGTGTTTTGCGGATTTATTACTTAGGCTAATTTATTTATCATTGGTGAGGTGTTACGTCACTCACTGGTCTTAAAGTTGATGTCCCGGAGATCCCTGTAGCAAGTAGCGTGAGGCTGCCATCTAGAGAGTCTGCCGTGATAATTGTTGATATGCAGAATGATTTTGTTAAGCCAGGTGGTAAACTAGTTGTTCCCACAGCAATAAAGACAGTGGAACCTATCAAGAGACTACTGGATAAAGCTAGGAGAAGTGGTGTAAAGATCTTTTATACACAAGACACTCACTATGATAAGGATCCCGAATACGAGATCTGGGGAGAACACGTTAGATACGGCACATGGGGTTGGGAGATCATTAATGAATTAAAGCCTCAGGAGGGAGATATAGTTGTTATAAAGACTAGATATGATGGCTTCTACGGGACTCCTCTAGAGGATCTACTGAGAGTCTATGGAGTAAAAAATCTCGTGATCACAGGCACAGTAGCGAATATATGTGTTCTTCACACCGCGGCTAGTGCCGCTCTCAGATGGTACAAGATCTATGTGCCGATGGATGCTATAAGTGCACTAAATGAATTTGATTACTACTTAACACTTAGACAAATTACCTTTCTCTATAAGGGCGTTGTTGTTAAGAGTGTAGATGGAGTAGAATTCTACTAGTCCCAAAACGACTCAAGTGTATCTTACAATGAGGTAAATTATAGTAATTTTTTAATTATTGCTGGATCTCATAGTTAATTTGGGTGGTTTTCTCTGCTCAATGGTCTCAGAGTACTTGATTTAACTAAATCTCTAGCTGGTCCAATAGCGACTATGATACTCGGTGAGTTAGGAGCTGATGTAATTAAGATTGAGCCTCCTGAGGGTGATGAGACTAGGTACTGGGCTCCTATAGTTGATGGTGAAAGTGTTTATTTCATGTCTATTAATAGAAATAAGAGAAGTATAGTCATTGATCTGAAGACGAGTGAGGGTAGAGAAATATTCTATAGACTTGTTGAAAAAAGTGATGTAGTTATTGAGAATTTTAGACCGGATGTTCCTAAGAGACTTGGTATCGACTACGAAACCCTCAAGAAACATAATGATAAACTCATATATTGTGCTATAAGAGGATTCGGGTCCGATAGTCCATATAGAGACAAGCCCTCATATGACCTATTGATACAGGCATTGAGTGGATTAATGCTCTCGACAGGCAGAGAAAATGATCCTCCGGTGAGAGTGGCGTTTGCTTTATTCGATATATACACGGGGATGATAGCTGCAATAACAATACTCTCTAGCCTAGTTAAGAGAATGAGGAGTGGAGAAGGATCATACATAGAGGTATCTTTATACGACACAGCAATATTCTCAATGACATATATACCAATGATATATCTCGTCACAGGAAACAAGCCCAAGAGATATGGTCATGCACACCCATCAATAGTTCCGTACCAAGCCTTCTTGACACGAGATAATAAATGGATTGCTATCGCTGTAACAAACGATAGATTCTGGAGTAATCTATGCAAAGCATTGGAGAGAGAGGATCTATGCACGGACCCAAGATTCAGATCTAATCCAGATAGAGTAAGAAATAGAGAAGAGTTAATCAAGATACTCGAGGAAGAATTCAGAAAGAAAACACGTGAGGAGTGGTTAAAGATCTTGGAGAAGCATGATGTTCCTGCCGCACCAGTATACGAGTTAGATGAGGTATTTAAAGATCCGCATGTGGTTTCATCAAAAATAGTTGTTGAGGTGCCTCACACAAAACTTGGTTCAGTGAAACAAATAGTGTTTCCAGCAAAGATAAATGGTGAGAGACCCTCCATAAAACATCCACCACCTATACTCGGTGAACACACCGATGAAATTCTTAGAGAAATTGGGTTCTCAGATTATCAAATAAGAATTTTGAGAGAAAAGAAAGTAATTATTTAGAATTTGAGAGATCTGATTAATTTTATTTTTTGCCTAAGAAGGCTAATCTCAGATCCTCTGAACTTAAGAGCTTACTAGGCTCACCTTCTAAAACAATTCTCCCACTACTCATAACAACTCCTCTATCAGAGATCTCGAGAGCCTTTCTAGCGTGTTGCTCAACTAGTATAATTGTTTTACCCATTTCTCTTATACTTTTTATTGATGAGAAAATTTTCTCAACGATTTTAGGAGCTAATCCAGCTGATGGTTCATCAAGTATAATTAGAGAAGGATCTTTCATTAAAACTCTTGCTAATGCAAGCATTTGTCTCTCGCCACCACTTAATGTATCAGCTCTCTGTCTTCTTCTAATCTTTAAATCAGGGAATAAATTATATACCATTTCTATTCTAGATAATAATTCATCACGATCAAGTCCGTAGCCTCCCATTTCCAAGTTTTCCTCAACACTTAGATCCGCGAATATATTATTTACTTGAGGTAAGTATCCTAGACCTAGCAGAGTTCTTTTCTCAGGTGGTATTCTCGTGATGTCTCTTCCTGCAAAAATTATTTCTCCTTTATGAATTGTTGCTACACCAGCTATTAATTTAACAAGTGTGCTTTTCCCAGATCCATTAGGGCCTATGATAGAGACTATTTCTCCTTGATGAATAACTAGATCCACGTCAAAAACTATTGTAAGTTTACCATATCCACCTGTTAATGATTTTGTCTCTAGGATCTTATTCTTACTCATATGAAACCCCCTATCTACTACCTAAGTAAACATCAATGACTCTGGGGTCTTCTATTATTTCTTTAGGTTCTCCGTCAGCAATGATTCTTCCCTGACTCATTACCATAACTCGATCCACGTATTCAAATAGAATATCAAGTCTATGCTCAATTATAAATAGAGTTATATTAAATTGATCTCTTAATCTCCTAAGTCTACTAAAGATCTCGTGAGCTAGAGATATAGCGACTCCGGCAGCGGGTTCATCTAGTAATACTAATTTTGGTTCAGAACTCATTACTCTAGCGATTTCTGTGAGTTTCATTTGACCACCTGATATAGCAGTCGATCTAGATCTTGCGACTCCTAGAAGATTGAGCTCGCTTAATATATCCACTATTTTCTCAGCGAGATTTTTCTCTTGTTTATGCCACAAGAATCTAAATAATGCTTTAATAGGTTTTTCACCTACTTGTTTTCGAGGAGCTAACATCGCGTTTTCAGCTACTGTGACATTGTTAAATACTCTTGGTATTTGAAAACTTCTCACAATCCCTAGATTATATATCTCGTGAGGCATCATACCATCTATTCTCTTATTTTCAAAAAAGATCTTTCCCTCATCAGGTTTCAAAACACCTGTGATTAAGTTAAAAAGTGTTGTTTTACCAGAGCCGTTGGGACCTATTAAACCAACGATCTCGCCCCTATCTATCTTGAAAGAGACTCTATTAACAGCTATTAACTCACCAAATCTCTTAGTGAGATTCTCTACCCTTAAAATCTCCATTAAAATAATCCCTCAACCATGAAAAGAATCATTTGAAGAACTCTATTGTGCCAGCAGGGTATCTCCAGACACCGACTTGAGCAAACTTGTAGTTTCCATCAACTATCTTATATTGCCATATGATATAATCAGCTCCTCTCGCATCACCATTTTCATCAAATGCTTTCCATCCTGTTACACCTATGAAATGCTCAGCGACAATAGGTAGAGCATTCTTAACTGCTTCCCCATCATAGCATTTTCCACCAGTGAAAAGAATCGCTAAAGCAGCTAACCACACGGCATCATATGTGAAGTATGCATATGGAGAAGGATCTCTACCAAATCTAGCTCTATACTCCTTCTCAAAGAACTCAACTAATGGACTACCTCTAGGCGACGCGAAAACACCCATTAATCCTACCTTTGCTAAGAAATCAGCCACTTCCTTCGGAGCTTTACCAGCGGGCGATGGAAGATAAGCTGCTGGTCGATTGAGTGTCTCGCTTCCAAACCATTTCACGCTACTAAGAACAGGATCGAGTCTTGCGTGACCTAATATATTTAATCCATCGTCTTCAAAAGCTATTATAAGAACTGCTGTTGAGGAGTCTGCACCTAATTCTCTCACTATGGAGCTTAGTCTCGCTACCTCACTAGCGTAATCTGGTAGTCCCACGGTATATATTATTTCTCTTACTACACCTCCGTACTTGCTTGTGAAGACTTTCTTGAATGCCTCTGTAAGACCTTTTCCATAGTCGTCTCCTCTTGCTATGACAGCCACTTTCTTAATTCCTAAATAATTCATTAGATCAGCTAACACAGTACCTTGGAAATTATCTGTGGGCACAACTCTAAAGATGTAATCAGGAGCAGCTATTAAAGGACTTGTTGAAGAAGGACTAATAATAACTATCTTATTAGTATTAGCGAAATCCATCACGCCTCTGACCTCACCTGTGCTAAATGGGCCAATGATCACTCTTATACCGGCAGCATACATTGATTGAATAACTTTCAAAGCATCTGTGGCTGTGCCTTTCGTGTCATCATGAACATAAACAAATCTAATAGGTGCATTAATTGACTCTAAATATTTATTTATGTGCTCAATAGCTAAGATACCACCATCTCTTCTAACAGGTCCATCAACTGCATAGGGACCGCTAACAGCCATTGCAAAACCTAATTTACACTCTATTACTTGCCTAGTCGGAGATGGTTGTGCGACAGTTTGTGTAATAATAGATGTAATATACTGCGTAATAGCTATAGGTATTGTGGCGCCTGCCGCTCCAGTAACGTATGTGTATGTATATGTTGTTACCGGAGCCCTAGTCGGTGGGTAAGACACTAAATATCCGATTGCTCCTAGCAACACTATTACTAATATTATCAGTCCTATGACTATAGGTGATTTAAGAACTTGACTCATATATTCACCTCATTACCATTATTAACTTTATGAAAAATAAATGTACATATAAAATATGAATATATGCTTATGAATATCTTTTGCCATAATCACGTATGTTAGAATTATTTATTCCTGATAATGAGTTAATAGATTCATGCTCTATGAAAAATTTACATTTTATTATGTTTTTAAGTAATATTGTATGGTGCATTTAGTGATTGAAGAGATCGTAAAAAATATTCTTCAGAGTCTCTTAGTTTCCAGTCTATATGCTTTGGGAGCTTTATCACTTACACTTAGCTATCGCGTTACTAAGATTGCTAATTTTGCTGTAAGCGAATATGTGACACTGGGTGCGTATACTGCTGCATTATCTACTCTAAGAGGAATTGATCCCTATACATCACTTGTAATTGCCTCTGTACTCATTGGATTACTTGCTGTAATGATTGATGAAGCTATATACAAACCTCTTTATAAAAAAGGTTCTACACCACTGCAGCTCCTCATAGCGTCTATAGCAACTATGCTAATGCTAAGATACATATGGTCTCTATACGCTGATTACAGAGGGATCTTATTTTTATCTTCTGGCTATAGTATTGCACCAATTATTTATTTAGTTAATTCTCCATTGACTAATTTACATATACTCTCACTCTCAATTCTTGTGATAATAAGCTTAGCTCTATACATACTACTCTTCAAAACAAGAATTGGAAAAGCTATGAGAGCTCTTGCAAGTAATCCCGAACTGGCAGCAATCTCAGGAATACCTGTTTGGAGAATTAGAAGAATAACATGGTTCATATCAGGGATATTAGCTGGTTTAATGGGTGGATTATGGGCTTATTACACGAGTATACACACTGAGTCAGGCTGGAGACTTCTTCTATGGATTTTTGCTTCATCAATAATAGGTGGTATAAGAAGTATTCCTCTAACAATCGCTGGAGCATTTATAATAGGTTTCTCAGAGAATCTTGGAATATGGTTTGCTAATAGATTCTTTGGCGTGGATACAGCATATAAACCTATCATAGCTTACATCGCAATATTCATCTCTCTAATTGTGGGAAGATCGAAGTATTGGGGTAGATAAAATGGAGCTCTCTAGCATATCAATATTTATTAGTAGCATCATCACATTCACGTCTATTTATCTAATGCTGGCACTCAGTACTAATCTTGAATACGGCTATACAGGAATACCTAATTTCGGTAAAGTATTCTTCTTCTTTATAGGAGCTATAGTGTCTGCGGTGATTACTGCTAACATGTATAATAGTGTATTAGGTATCGAAGAAGGACTCTCAGCAATAGCTGCCACGAAAAGAACTGAGTATTCGATACAGAACCCTGTTTTTGCTGCCGAAGTATTCGTATTGTCCTTGATCCTCTCAGTAATCATCACAGGATTATTTGGGTATTTAGCAAGCTACCCAGCGCTAGCTCTTCGAGAAGATTTCTTAGCAATCACATTGCTAGTATTTGGAGAAGCTGGAAGGATCTTTGCGAGAACATATGAACCCTTAGTAGGAGGTGTATTTGGTATGAGCGGCATACCTAATCCCCTTAATTTCATACAAGATCGAGCATTATCATCATTTATATATTCAATCTTTGTATTATTCATAGCCTTCATAACATTTATATTAGTTGAGAGATTAGCTAATTCGCCTTTTGGTAGAGTAATGAAAGCTGTTAGAGATGATGATCTAGCGGCGGCATCATTAGGTAAGAATATTGCTAAAGTAAGAGGCCAGGTGTTATTTATTTCATCAGCAATTGCTGGTGCCGCAGGATCATTATTCACATTTTATACACAATCAATATTCCCAGATGATTTTATTCCTCCAGTAACATTTTATATCATATCAATGGTTTTGCTCGGGGGTGCTGGGAATAATATTGGTGTAGTGTTAGGAGCAGTATTTCTCAGCTTATTTGAGAGATTTACACAGACATCAACATTGTCTATTCTAGGAATAACATTATCACTAGATATTAGCTATATTAGATACGCAGTAACAGGTTTAGTAATGATCCTTATACTATTCTTTAGACCACAGGGGATAATACCTGAGGGTGTAGTAAAAACACCATTATACAAAATAATTATGGAGAGAGAAAAGGAGTTAAAAACACAGCCAAAAACGGAGTAAAGCGGTATCTCCCGGTCTATAATCTTGTCATGTAAATTAGAGATGGTGAATTGCTTGAGGAGAATACTATGGATATAACAACGTTGGTTATAATAGCCTTAATATTATTATATGGATCATGGTATTTTGCTGGGTCTATTATCGGTAGAAGAATAATGATTAAAGTCTCTAGAGGATGTTTGGAGAAGGGTTTCAGGATCAAATTAATTAGTCCAAGCTCTATCTTGATTGAGAGTAGTGATAATATTGCTCCGCATAGAATCCTCAAATATATTGGTTTATATATTGAGTGGCTTCCATTTGAGAATATCTTTATCTTCCCAATAAAATACTTGGTTAGGAGAAAACCTCTTGTTGTTATAAAAATGCAATTTAAGAAGGAGATAAAAGCCTTCGCCGATATATATGTATATAGAGATCTTAAGGATAATTCGGAGCATTTCTATATTGAAAAATTCGATCTTGAATCAAATAAACTTCATAGCATCGTAGCACTACTGCACGGCGAGAAATTAAAAAGAATCATTATTAGTGAAAGACCCAGTGTGTCTATAATTACTTATATGGATAAAGAATGCGGAGAATTCCTAAATGATGTCTTGAGACTAGCTGATGATATACAAAAAGTATTATCAGCAGATATATGAGGTCTAAAAAAATCATTTTATTTGCTTTCTATACGTGAGGTAGCCCTTGAACAAGTAATAAGTCATTAATAGACCTAGTATAAATAGGATCGCTCCAAAAGCCGCAGACACTATATTTGATGCATTGACGAAACCGAAACCGTATCTATCTACAACCGCTGCTTGAGGCGGTAGGAACTTACCTTGTAAAACATGTGCGAGATATACATAAGTCTCCCAGAATACTGCGCCGAGGGTTGTTACTAGCATAAATATCCCTGGCCAAAAAGCGTACCAGCTAGGTTTCTTTTGATTTATTAGATAGACAGATACTAGCATAAGTGCTAATCCAGCCATTAATTGATTTGTTCCACCGAAGTATAGCCATAGATTAGTCCAGCTACCAGGCCATGCTAAGAATATCATTATTAGTATGTAAATAATAGGTGATATTAAGTAGTGTCCAAAGGGTCTTGGAAAGATCTCTCCAGCAACGATCCTGAATACTCTCGCGAATAACATACTAGTAATTAAACCCATGATGATCACGAACACCGTGTAGAAGTATAACCAAGCCTCCTTAGATATGAATGGTAGTAGTGCATACACAATTTTTGATGCACCATTAGGATAGTCTAACGCTGTTGGAGCCGCTGGTGTCGCAATAACCATTACAGCGGCAACACTACTTAGCGCTAGAACACCCTCTGTAAACATTGCTCCCGCAGCCACTGGTCTAGCGTCTGTCTCATATTCTAATTGTTTAGATGATAAACCTCCAGATATTATTGAGTGCCACCCCGATATAGCTCCACAAGCTATTGTTACGAATAACATCGGCCATAGAGGCCCAATAGTTGGATATTTAATAGGATCAAAATATGCCCAACCCACAACGGGTTTTCTAGAAGGATCTATAGTAACACCAGTCGCAAAAGTTGCTAAAGCACCTAACACGATTAGTATTAATGCAACTATCGAAGGTAAATAAGCAACATAAACTGTAGGTAGCAACCATCTGATCATAGGTGTTACTGAGGCTAAGTAATATATTATTCCAATAACAATTAACCAGAAAAGTGCTGTGAGACTACCAGGTTGAGTACCTTTTAAACCCGGATCCAAGAAATTAGTTGATGGTATCTTGAGCTGTGGGAAGATTGGTACTAGGGCATAGCCTACGAATACTATGATCAGAGCTATTAATGATGCTAAATATACATTAAGCCTCATTCTAAATACTAATAATCCAAATATGTATCCAGTTATTAAAACTACTAGTGTTGGTATTATGGATCCTGGTATTCCATTAAGTAAAGTAACTACAGTCCATGCAAAAACAGCTGCTAGAATTATTAGATAAAATATTATGTATACTAGAAGAATTGATCTTGCCCTACCTCCAAGTAATTCATAGGTTATGGGTCCTAGGGATCTACCCTCTTTTCTCACAGACATTAAAAGTGTGGAGTAGTCCTGAACCCATCCTATAAAGAAATTACCCAGAAGAATCCATAGGATCGCTGGGAGCCACCCATAGAAGTGTGTAGCAACCATGGGACCAACTATTGGGCCTAGTGCAGCAATACTCTTGAATTGATAGCCAAATAATACGTATTTACTTATGGGGAAATACTCTACACCGTCAAAATACATCTTTGCTGGAGTAGGTCTCTTAGGGTCTGGCGACCAAATTTTTTTCTCGATATAACCCACATAGTAGTAGTATGCAAGGATATATACTATTATGCCTATTAAAACATATATTGATGGAGTATCAAAGATCATTATTTAAACACCTTCAACATTATTAATGATTAGATAGAATATAAATCTTTTCAAATGTTAAGTATTTAAAAACTTAATCATTTGATATATTCATTTAATATATTTTTAATGGACTTAAAATAATCTACATGAGGGAGAAAAAATGTCTAGTCTACTTAAGAAATTAAAAGATGTTGTTTCAGACGCTCTCTACGGAATAGCTTTGCATGGTCAAGTATCTACTATAAAGAGAACTAAGATGTACGTTGAGTACTTATTTATGTTAATGACTCTTGGGGATATGATGGGTATACCTATTATACCTCCTTACTATACATTAAGACTTCTACCATACATGGTTCCTAATATTAAGGGTTGGAAGCTTAGAATGCTTAGAGAACGTGATGTCACAGATATTATAGTTGGGTGATTAAGTGTCTAAAAGAATTGGCTTTAAATACGTATTTGAATCATTACCTGAGCTAAAACATATAATATTTGCCGGTAAAGGTGGTTTAGGCAAAACTACTTCGAGTGCTGGTTTAGCACATAAGTTGTCTACTATGAATAAAAAAGTGCTTTGCTTCTCAACAGATCCCCAAGCGTCACTCAGTGATATTTTTGAGCAAAATGTTTTTGGTAAAGGAGAGATCGAGATAGCACCTAATCTATATGTTCTAGAGATAGATGCTGATAAAAAAATTAATGAATACACAGAATCAATTAAAGCAAAGATAAGAGAAATGTATAGAGTTGAAGAGATCCCAAGAGAAATAGAGGATTATATAGAGTCTGCTAAATCAGAACCTGCTATGTATGAGTCAGCTGTTTATGACGCTATGCTAGATGTTGTAAATACCGGAAAATACGACTACTACATATTTGATATGCCACCATTTGGCCACGGTATTCGTATGGTTGCTATGGCCGATATACTTGCTAAGTGGGTTGATAAAATATATGAGGCTAGGAAAGAGGCTATGGAGTTAGATGCCGCAGCCGCGAGATTAAAAGGTGAGACTCTTCTTATGTACGAGGATCAAATGATGAAGGAGCTAGAGGATATTAGAAGTAGAATTGTTTCATTCAGCAGACTTGTCACTGATGAGAAGAGAACCGCTTTCGTAATGGTTATTACACCAGAGAAAATGTCTATCTTAGATACAGAGAGAGCCTCGGTAATGTTTGAGGAGCTAGGTCTTAGAATGAGAGGTATTGTCGTGAACCAAATTTACCCACCGGAGCTTCTAGATGATCCTGGCACCCCGGAGTATCTCAAGAAGAGAATAATGAATCAAAGAATTTATCTTAGAGAGATCTATGATAAATTCAGAGACTTAATAATAGCTACTATACCAATGTTTAATAAAGAGCCTAAGGGGCTTGAGATGATCAAGAGAGTAGGGGACGAGTTATGGGAGTCGTCAATAGATCTGGGTGTTATAGAGAGTATTATAAGGAGATGATATCATGCCTCTCATAAAGACCGATCAAAAATTCATATTTGTGGGCGGAAAAGGAGGAGTAGGTAAAACAGTTGTCGCAGCCACTATCGCACTTAGTTTTGCTAAAAATGGGCACAAAGTCTTATTAGCTAGTTTTAATCCTGTTCACTCATTATCAACATTATTTCAACAAGATCTCTCTGGAGGATCTATTAAGAAAATTAGTGGTGTAGATAATCTCTATGCTGTAGAGGTGGAGATAGAGGATCTTGTTAATAGTTATAAGGAGAAAATCTCTAGAATAATTAGAGAATTTCTGAAATGGGCTGAGATCCCAATAGATCCGAAGGGATTTATTGATATAGCAACAACTAATCCAGCTTTTCAAGAGTCTGCTATGTTTGATAAAATGATGGATATCGTTATAAACGAAGGTGGGAACTATGATAGAATCGTCTTTGACACAGCAGCGGTTGCTAATGCTATTAGATTAATTGGTTTATCAAAGATCTATGGTCTCTGGCTCAGTAGAGTTATTAAGTCTCGAGAAGAAGCTCTTTCACTAAGATATCAATTGAGTTTCAGAAAAGACAAGGTTCTCGAAGAAATTAAGAAAGATCCACTGCTACTAGATCTTATCAATATGAATACTAAATACACAGAAGTTAGAAAAACATTAACAGACCCCAATAAAACATTATTTATATTCGTCACTATACCAACCATCCTTTCAATATCAGTGGTTAAGAGATTCTACGACATGGTTAAAGCATATGATATTCCCACCGGTGGAGTTGTTGTGAATATGGTTATTCCAAAGAAAGAGGTTGAAAAGGATCAATCAGGTTTCCTAAGATCTAAGTGGGAGGAACAAGAGAGAAATCTTAAGCTAATAAGAGAATTATTTGGTGACATGATCCTGGGCTACATACCATTATTCCCAGAAGATATAGTTGGTTTAGAGGCTTTAAACAAGGTTTTAGACACCTTAGAGAGGGGAGCCCATGAAATTTCTTAGAAAAGTATTTAGAGACAAAGATTTTCTTAAGAAGATAAGAGAATTTATTTACGGTGCTACTGTCTATGATCTGTATAGAGAGACTAAGAAAATAGCCAGAGACTATAGGAACGCTATATATCTACTTGTTATAGGGGAGATACTTGGTATACCACTTTTATCGAATTACTACTCACTGAGATTACTACCCTATTTACTCGAGGATCTGCCGAAGCTTAAAAAAGATCTTTTGACAGAGAAAGATTTATCAGATATAGTAGGTGAAGTTGGTGGGTAAAAGCACTATCGCTTTAGTAAATATGATCTTTGGGGCATACAACTTCATAGTATTATCTCACCCAGATGATTGGAGAATAGCTCCTTCATCATATTCATCCGAGATCTTTGAATCTATTTCGCAGAACAATGTGAGATGGGTTAGAAGAGGATTAGCTGAGCACAATATCTACACTAATAAAGAAATTGTTGGTTTGAGAATAGAGATTTGGGGTGGCAGAAAAGAATCGAGAGAGATTAAATCTTTGAAGAAATTAACTAGACTAAGCACCACAGCAGTAGTAAATGGACACTTAGCAGAAATTTACTTAGGAGAAGAGAGAAGATCGAATCAACTCTTCAAGAGACTTAGTATATATTTCTACTGTGATAAAACAGATAGAACAATACTTCTCGAATTCATTGGTAAAACAGATATTAATAGAATCCTTGAACATATAAAAGATTCTCAGTGCCACATATAGTATTTAAGAATAATTACTTCATAGAAAAAATCTCGTAATAATATGTTACCTCATAAGGTATTGATACAATAATAGGCGTCTTTACCTCAGCTACCACGAAACTCAGTGTAACAGGAACTTTGATATCACCTCTAATAATAATTTCTGCCACAGGTCCCTTTTCTCCACGTAAGATATTGGTCATGTACACAGAATATAATTTCACTAAATCAAATACTTTAGCCAGATCAATGTCGACATCGAGTGAAATACTTTGTTTCCCAGGCCATATCTTGATACTGCTTCTGGATCCGCTACCTAAATATGTTCCATTAACATATATGTGATATGTTAATTCACTAATCTCGATACTGTAGCTAGTCGGGTTCATCAGATTCAGCTTGAAAGTTATGGAAACAGTTCTTGGGAGAGGTGTTGGTATACCAGCCACTTTATATAGGTCCTTAACATTGGCACTAACAATACTATAACTCTCTATGCTTAGGCTCTTAGCAATAGTGTATCCCTGGTAGATCCATATGCCTAAACCTATTATCACAAGAGCAAGAATAACTAAAAGGATCTTTTTAACCAAAATCTTACACCATTTATAAAGCGGCTAAGGAGGGATAAAGTGCTACGTTATTTTAATCAATGATATCTCTCCTCTGAGTATTTTCTCAGCTAGTTTTTTAGTAGATCTAGTTACATCATTTCTTGAAATCACCTCAGCAAGATCGAACCACGCAACATCCAAAGCATCTCCACCAGCTCTTAATTCACCGCGTACACTGTTTGTATCGAATAAAACATCTAGTATCACATAGTGGAATTTAACAAGATTATTACTTCGAGTAATAACCTCTACCACATCAATAATACCGATTGGTTCAGCTACTAAACCTGTTTCTTCGAATAATTCTCTTTTGGCAGCTTCACGTATTGTTTCACCAGCCTCTATAACGCCTCCCGGTATAGACCACATGCCTTCTCCTGGTGCATATCCTCTTCTTACTAACAGTAATGACTTGTCTTTAATGATCACGCAACCAACTGAAGCAATTGCATAACTAGGATATGTACGAGACATTAATATCTCCAATCATAAGACTCATATATTAAGTATTTGGATATATACATTCGCGATATATATTACTTTCATTAGCTACATTTTATAGATTAGTTAGAAATTGATTGTGATGAAATAAGCGAGTCAATATCTTATTTGAGGAAGTCGATGATAAATTAAATAAGTTAATAAGATCATTAGAAGAGAATATGACTCACAGATTTATAGAGATCCATAGATTAGTTAAGATTCAAATGATAGCTGGTTTATACACAGCTTTATACGCACAATTAACCAGAAGAAGCTAGTCTTTTACTCATAATAGATCTCTACTATGTAAGGTCCTGAACTGTTTCTTTATAAACAGTAATTTTTCACCTGTTATCTCCTGATTCATATTGATTAATCTACTGACCTCCTCCTCTAAATCTAATTCAGTAAATATTCCATGGTTATTAAGGATCTTCTTTGCCTCATAAATATCTTTTGTCTCTGCTAATTCATTTATTAATGGATTAAGTGAGGCTACTACCCTAGGATCTAGGAGGAATGTTATTGTATTTATAATATTAATAGCTCCTATTCTTGATCCGCCTCTCATAGAGATCTGTCCATGAAAACCCTCGAAGGCTCTGAGAGATGTTTTACTAGCCTCACTCTCAATACTACTTAATAAATTCTTCAGTACCTCGTAGTCCTCAGGGGTCATACCACGTGCTCCTAAGAATCCTCCTCTCTCAGCTACTAGAGATATTCTTCTCAAGACATATTCCTGGGATAATTCACCGTCTCCACCTACTGAGTGAACCGCTAGTATACTCTCAAGATCTTTTATAGATGCTAATCCCGTGAAATCCGCTAGCGGGCTCCACAGATCTTCTTCATAGCCGGTCGCTAATATGTCTCCACCAACATCTACGCCTAAGACAAGATCTGTTCCAAATAAATTCATTAATTCTTTGATTCCCTCACGAACACCCAGTGCTGCCTTAGACAGATCTACTACACCTATCTCCTCCTTAAGAATCTTAGAGGCTCTAGCAGCCTGAAAAATAATTTTTCTACCACCTCTAAGAGCGTAGCTATTCTCGTTGACCAGAGCTGAGTAATTCCCTACGGATCTGGCTTCGCGTATTTCCTCGAGTTTAATTGGTCCTGGCAACGGATCAATTATGTATCTCTCCCACGCGACTGAGGCCACTCTACTATTGATCCCTATTCTGCGGAGAGCTAAGGCGAGCATTGAGGCTGTCGCTACATCTCCCCCGCCTCCTAAGGCTACTACTAGAATATTTTTGTAGCCTCTGCTGACTATGTACTCCATCGAAATCCTTTTTAGACAATATCTTCAGAGAAAAAAAGGATTAGCCTATGACAAATGTCTCGTGTATTAATCTCCCTGTCTTGAATCTTTCTGGTGTAAAGGGCTCAGCGACCTCCGGCATTTTACCGGTAACTACGTACTCCGCCAGTATCTTCCCTGTGTATGGTCCAAACATGAATCCATGTCCACTGAATCCTCCCGCAACATATAATCCCTCAGGCCAATCTCTTGATCTACCTATCACATGACTGCTATCAGGTGTCATATCATAGAAACCGCTCCATAATCTCATTATTCTAATACTCTCGGATCCTCTCAAGGCAATTCTTAGTGCTCTCGCGAAGTATCTTAGCCAAAGTATAGTGTTCTCACGCTCCACAAGACCTCTAGCCTCTCTCCCGGTTTTCACTGACCCAATTATTTCTCCCTTTAGTGTTTGTGAGAAATACATTTTTAATTGACCGTCTATCACAAACACATCTATTGTGTATTTAAATGGTTCGGTGACCATGATCTCTTTTCTAACAGGCTCAATAGGAATGCCTAGACCAAGTTTATCTGAGAAATACTTTAGATCCTCATTAACTGCTAATATAACATTATCACCCTGGAAAAATCCCTTGGGAATAGTCTCTACACCAATAACTCTCCCATCCTTAATAATCACGTTTGACACATATGTTCTCTCAAAGATCCTTACACCACGTCTCTCACAACTTCTTCTCAGCCCATAAACAATTGAGTCTGGGTGAAAAGATCCGTCCTGAGGACCTAAGAAAGAAGCTATCAAATCTTTCCTAGGCTTCAAGAAAAAGTATCTCTTGAAGGTCTCCTCAGCACTGAACTCTTTTAGTGGAACACCATGTCTCTTGAAGACCTCGGCGTGTTTCCTCATATTCTTGTAGGCTTCTTCATCAAATATTAGCCATAGATAACCTGTTGTTGTGATAAGCGGATTATAATCAATTAATTTACCTATGCTCTTAAGATATTTTATTGCCTCAATAGCGAATCTGAGGTTCTCCTCAGCACCGAAGTGAACTCTGTATCTACCACCATTTCTCCCAGAGTTGCCATATCCCACAAAATCCTTTTCCAAGACACAGATCTCGGAGCCCTCATTTGTTAATATTGCTAAGTGAAGAGCTGTTGATAAACCAACTACTCCTCCACCAACTATTATGTATCTGCATCTCAACTAATCTCACCACCTAATAATCCTATCTCAACAGGCTCCAGAGGAGGTCTCTGCCGAATCAGCCCAAGAGATCCTAGAGGAACCTTCCTAAAATATGATAACAGCATAAGTGCTGTATACTTGCACCATCTACCTTGACAAGAACCTGTTCCAAGAGCCGTGTATCTCTTAATTTTCTCCAGCGTCTCATACCCCATGTCATATGTTTTGATCACATCGTTTAAAGTAACATCTTCACATAAACAAATGAATTTTAGACCATCTATATCATCACCGCCTAAGTAGAATCTTGGTCTCTCAGTGACTATTTTGCTATAGAAATCAACGATTCTCTTTCTATCATATATATTCTTCAACGAATCTCTCTCTTTCTCACTTAAGCTATTTCTTCCTGTAAAGAATCTTGCTAAGAGCTCTGCTTCTCGAATTAGATCTTCTCGCGAGGTGCCAGTTGCCTCACCAATCATATAGATATTCTTCGCACTAGTTTCTCCATTGATGTTAGTGTATATTGTTACGGCCTCTAGGTTCTCGGTGTACGCAGGCTCTGCTTTGAGTTGGAGAAGAGGCTCAATAACTGGTTGACGATGAAGTGCTGAGACCACAAGATCTGCCTCCACGAAACCTTTAGTGTCTTTTGTGAAGTACTTCAGCCCCTTAATTACGGGGTATCCTTCTCCACGAACCTCCTTGACGCCAGCTATTACTCTATAACCAGATGTTTTCTCAACTGATTCTTCGCTGGTTAAGATTGTTACATCTCCTTTTCTTTCAACAGCTTTAGAGGCCACATACCTACCCCACCAGCCATGTCCTAGCACAACAATTCTTTTGTTCCTAATATCACATCCTGCCTCGAGAAGTCTGAGGAAGAGATCTGAGCTTATTATACCTGGAAGATCATTGTTCTCGAATATTGGGTAAGTCTCTCGTGTCCCGGTGGCAAATATTAATTTATTGATCCTTGCTCTATAGACTTTTCTTTTGCGTCTATTAACGAATAGGTGACCGTCCTCGAAGAAACCTATGTAGCTTGTGTCATCAAGTCTCTCTACACCTGAATCAATTTTTACATCAAGATCTTTATACACAGGATTGTGATCATAGATTAAGAGACTATCTATGCTTCTATATGAGGAGATCTCATTAGCGATAACAACGGCGCTAGGATCAGATCCTATTATAACAATATCTTTCTCAATATCCTCATACTCAGGCTCTACATAATCTGCTTCTTGAGGTAAATTAGGTAAACCACTTGATTTAACCACAAATCTCCATAAAACTCTCCATAGCCTCCGGATCAAGATATTGTGTTGGAAACCTGCTTCTCCAAACCGGGCAAGGATCTTTGTAACAAACTCAGATCTCGAATAACTGGATTCTATCTTCGGAAGATTCTTAGTATCATATATGTAGCTAATTTTGCTATCAGCATAAAATCTCGCCCAAGGACACCAATTCTCTCCAGAGAATGGTGCTCTAGCTCTCCTAAACTTAGGACTTGATCCGGTGGGGATAATCCTACCTCTACAGAATATATCGAGAAGAACTTCATCAGGCGATATTTACACCCATTTAATTATATCCATATTCTTAGGAATATATTTTGTGTTTCTCACCAAATCACTAAATAATTAATAAATGATCTGTTGATTAAGATATTGAAGAATTATACTTTTAATATTATTTAATAACTATGATTTGGGGAGAGGGTTTTTGAGTTCTAAATCTTTTATAGAGAAAGATGTGTTATCATGGATCTTGTCTAAGCCTTGGACAAAGTTCTACGATGATTATGTTCCTAAGGAGTTAGAGATAAAAGAGGATGTTGCTCACGAGATCTTTAGAAGAGTTGCCTCAGAGGAGAAGGATCGGACCTTCCTAATATTCTTTAATAAGAGCTACAGTTATAGAGAAATAGATCTTTTGTCAGATGCTGTAGCAATTATGCTTAAGGAAGATGGTTTCGAGAAGGGTGATGTTGCATCAATCATGCTCCCAAACTCTCCTCAATTCGCTATTGCTCTCCTAGGTATTTTGAAGGCTGGTGGTATCGCGACACCAATGAATCCACTATATACATCCTCGGAGATGCTCTACCAGATCAAGAATTCAGAGGCTAAATACCTCTTTATCCTAGATCTATTCTTTGGAAAATATAAAGAGATTGAGGATAAGGTTAATTTAAGAAAAGTCTATGTAACCAGTATAGCTGATGCACTTGGTTTCCCACTGAATATTCTGTATAGATTAAAAGAGAAGCCTCCTAAGATCCCTGAGACAGATAGAGTTAAGAATCTTATGCCTAGGATCAAGAAAATAAAGAGAGACCTTGAGGCAAAGAAGATTCAGCCACCAAAGGTAGATGTTGCGCCAGAGGATAAAGCACTGATCATGTACACAGGCGGGACAACAGGTGTTCCTAAGGGAGCAGTTATTCTCCACAGAAATATTGTGGCTAATATGCAACAAGTAGCCGCATGGCATCCCCCGAAGCCTGATGGTAGCAGGATCAGATATGTCATGGCCGGTGTTCTTCCATGGTTCCACATATATGGTTTAGTAACAGTTTTCTTCACAGGATACTACACGAGATCCACTATAGTTGTTTTCCCGAGATGGGATCTTGAGAGAGTACTAAAAGAGATCGAGAGAAGAAAAATAGAGGTTTTCCACGGGGTGCCGACAATATACACATACATAGTAAATAGCCCCTTAGCAAAGAAATATAATCTAAGATCACTTGTAGCCTCAATCAGCGGAGCCGCACCACTACCGGTTGAAATACTGAAGAAATATGAGGAATTAACAGGCGCCAGACTAAGAGAAGGCTACGGCTTAACAGAAACCGCTGTAGTCACTCACGTGAACCCGATCTATGGAAAATATAAGCCTGGCTCAATAGGTGTACCAATACCAAATACATATGCGGCAATAGCCGACCCCGAGCAACCCAGGCTACTACCACCCGGTGAGATAGGCGAGGTTGTTATCAGCGGACCCCAAGTATTCGCGGGTTATCACAACATGCCTGAGGAGAACGCGAGAGTCTTCTTCGAGTTAGGGGGTCTGAAATGGTTTAGAACAGGTGATCTAGGCTATATGGATGAGGAAGGATACTTCTATATAGTTGATAGAAAGAAAGACATGATCAAGTACAAGGGTTACTCAGTGTATCCGAGAGAGATAGAGGAGGTTCTATATAAGCACGAGGCGGTTGCGGAAGCGGCAGTGGTTGGATTAAAAGATCCGACTGGGATAGCAGGTGAAATACCCATAGCCTTTGTTGTTTTGAAGAAAGAATATGAGAAGAAAGTAAGTGAGAATGAGATACTGGAGTATCTCAAGAAACACCTGGCCTCGTATAAAGTGCCGAAGAGAGTCATATTCGTTGATAAACTACCTAAATCAGCTGTTGGCAAAATACTCAAGAGAGAAATCAGAGACAAAGCAAAAATTAGCGTAGTTGGTGAAGAGATCAAAATTGAATACTCAGTGTAGCGTGTAAATAAAAAACAGAGAATAATTGCTACTATTTTTTGTATTTGGGATTAACTGAGTATTTTAGAGATCAGTTAATCACATTATATAATCCTCTAAGTCCAAAATTTTTTGGATTTTAAATGGATCCTAATCAGCGAATAAAAGATCTCCTAGAAAAAACACTGAGTAGATATAGTTCTTTGATTAACTTATTTCACGAGAAACCGCTACTTATTTTTTGGGAGGTTACTAAGGCTTGTCCTCTGACATGTATTCATTGTAGAGCTGAGTCAATTCTTGAGCCTCTCCCAGGAGAATTATCTACTGAGGAGGGCTATAGATTAATTGATGATGTGCTAGGCTTCGGGAAGCCATATCCTATTCTAGTCTTCACCGGCGGAGATCCTCTCATGAGAAGAGATTTATATGATCTCTTGAGATATGCTAAGAGTAGAGATTTGAGAATTGGTGTGGCCCTGACTGTTTCTGAGAGATTAGATAATGAGAAACTCTATACTCTAAGGAGAATTGGTGTAGACGCTGTCTCTATAAGTCTGGATGGAGCATTTCCTGAGACACATGATTATATCAGGAGATCTAGGGGGAATTACTATAGAACTATTGAGGTTATCAAAAAAGTTATTGAGTTAGGCTTCAGCTACGAAGTTAATACACTTATTTGGAAGAGATCTCTTATTGAGATACCTGAATTAGCCAGGTTGCTGAGGAGCATAGGTGCTAATACCCTAGAGGCATTCTTCTATGTGCCCGTTGGCAGAGGACTATCTTATTTCCCGGAGCTGGAGCTCTCTCCAGAGGAGTATGAGGTGGCAATAAATATATTACTGGATCTATTTCTCTACGGTTTCACAGTAAGATTTGTTGAGGCACCTTTCTACAGGAGAGTGCTGATCGAGAGATTAGCTGGGTCAGAATATAGACATCCACTGTACCTTAAATTAAGAGAGAGATTAAGAGAACTATTAGGTGAACCACTTGAGAAGGATCTATCAAAATACTCCTTCACACCGACTAGAGATGGTCAAGGAATAATATTCGTAGCATACAACGGAGACATCTACCCAAGCGGTTATCTACCGTATAAACTAGGCAATGTGAAGGAGGATAACATAGTTGATGTCTATAGAAATCACCCGATACTAAAAGCTATAAGAGACAGTGAGTTTAGAGGAAAATGCGGTGAGTGTATATTTAAGAGAATATGTGGAGGATCTAGGTCAAGAGCATATGCATACTACAAAGATCCTTTGGGAGAAGATCCCGCGTGCATCATTACACACAGAAAAGTTCTTTAGAGAGTTTATCTACTCCATTAATTTTTTATATGAAATAGCTAATTGCCTGAGACAATTACGTGAATTAAAGATCAGAGCTTCCTTCAACGGATCATTACAAAAAATAAATATTAATACTATAATGGAAATATTAAATACACTAAATATATAAATGTCTCTAGGAGGGCTCATATATGAACTGGGGAATAATCATATCCTTGGTCTTCGCATTACTTGTTATCGGTGGATTTTTCTACTTCTATGTCGCAACCTACAATAGGTTCATGGTGCTTTACAATGCTGCGAATGCCACAATGGG
>JBMFLZ010000016.1:0-27279 GCA_049970935.1 Sulfolobales archaeon
AGATCTCATTGAGAAAGAGGGTTATGAGAGTAATAGAAGAGATCTGAAACAATACGCATGGAAACTAAGGTACTACGCCATGATCGCTAAAGTAGTATTCATCTACCCGAAACTTAGGAAAGCAGGAATAAGGTCTACGCCATAGGCTATGTAAATAGTATTTGCTGATGCACAAGCTATAAACACTACATGGTCATATCTCACAATTCCCTATCTCGATCTTTTAGTAGTCGGAAAATTAGAGTGAAAATAAAATATTATATTGTTAGGATCATATTTCTATGAGGTGTGAAATTTTGGTCATAAAAGATCTTCTTAAGAAATTAGATGAGTTCAAGGGGTACTTAGAGGGTGAGGAAATAGATCGTTTCTTAAACACATTTGAAATAAAATTTGGTTCGGGGACATGGGTCGTTGGTGATTTTAGTGATAGATTTATGGTGAGGGGATACAATCCTGGTTTATCATCAGATATAATTAGTAGACTCGAGAGAATCAAGAAGGCGGGGGTAAGATACTTTGCTCCTGTCTTAGCCGAGTTTCTGAGACCTGATCTAAGTATTGACTGGGGTTTAGTGGATAATGTCGTGAGATTTGCTAAAGAGAATAATCTTGTGCCTGCGGCTCTTGGAGTTGATATCTCAGGTTTTCCTCAGATGAAGATGGGTTCCTTGACAAATCCTGATCCCTCTATAAGGAGGAGAGCTCTCGAGATACATTTAGAGGCTCTCGAGGTCGCCGCGAGACTAGGCGTTGATGTAGTCACTATATGGCCTGGGCAAGATGGTTGGGATTATAGTCTTGAGATTAATTATGGTAAGAGATTATCTATGTTATTCGATGGTCTAAGAGAGATATGTGATAAGGCTTGGTCTAAGAAGATTCGTGTGGGTATTGAGGCTAAGCCTAAGGAGCCTAAGGAGGGGAACATGATTATCCCAACATCACAAGCCTCTGTCGCGTTGGCTAAGAAAATTAATGATTCTTTGGGTCGGGATGTTCTTGGGATAGTTATTGACTATGGTCATGAGCTTATGTATGCTGTTGAGCCTGCTTACTCAGTTTACTTCTCCTACTTCATGGGTGTTCCACTTGTCGCTATTCACTTGAATGCTTCTAAGTATCATAGTAATGATGAGGATAGAATAATTGGCACAGGTGATCTCTGGCAATTAATAGATTTTCTCTACGCAACAATTGATACAGATTATAAAGAGGCTTATATCCTGGATCAATTCCCCTACAGAATGGATCCTGTTGAGGCTCTTAAGTTATCCAAGGAGTTCTTCGCGAATATTATGAAGAGAGTCTTGTCTCTATACAGTGTTAAGGATGAGTTTGAGAAAATAAGAGATTCAGGGGATCAAGTCAAGATACTGAGTTTCTTGAAGAAATATGTTTTTGGGCAGATCTAGATGATCATATTAGCATTTGATCTTGGGGCAAGTAGCTATAGAGCTGTTGTCGCGGAGATAGATGAGACCGAGAAAAGAGTTAAGCTATTGAATACGTATAGATGGTCTAATCAGATAATTAGAGTAGGAGAAAATCTCTACTGGGATCTTCTAAAGATATGGGATGATATGAAGAAAACAATCAAGAGTGTCTACAGGATCTATGGAGAGAGACTTTACTCAGTTGGTGTTGATAGTTGGGGAGTAGATTTTGTTTTACTTGACTCAACCGGTGAATTAATTGGTTTACCACATGCTTATAGAGACCCTAGAACGATAGAGGCTGTTGAGAAAATCTCTGAGAAGATATCTCGTGAGGAGTTGTATAGATTGACAGGTATTCAGTTCATGAGAATAAACACTATATATCACTTATATGCAATGAGACTAAGAAATGATCCTAAGCTTAGTGTAGCGAATAGATTTCTTATGATCCCTGATTTATTTCATTATTGGCTATCTAAACTAGATCTCGTTGAATACACAAATGCCTCAACAACCCAACTCCTGGACCCTTGGAGGAAGAAGTGGTTGTTTGAATTAATTGAGAGACTAGATCTTCCTAGACATATTTTCCCAGAAATTTTCGAGGCAGGAGATCTGAAACAGGATCTTAGAAAAGATCTCGTGGATGAACTAGAGATCAGAGAACAAATACAGGTGGTTCCACCAGCAACACATGACACAGCCTCAGCCGTTGCTGCGGCACCAATGATCTCGGAGGATGTGGCTTATATAAGCTCTGGGACGTGGTCTCTTATAGGTGTAGAGATCAAGCAACCAATAATAAATGAATTAGGCTACAGATATAATTTCACCAATGAGGGAGGGGTCTTCGGAACAATAAGATTCCTTAAAAATGTCCAGGGTATGTGGATAATTGAGGAGATAAGGAGAGTAGTTAAAGAAGAGAGTGGTAATGAATTAACTTATGAAGAGATTAGTAAACTTATCTCCTCCACTGAGAGACCTCGTGTATTTATTGATCCTGATCACGAGAATTTTATCTCGCCGCAGAATATGGTGGAGGCTATAAGAAATTATCTCAAGAAAACAGATCAAGACTACACAGTGGGTTTAGGAGAAATTATAGTCGGGGTCTACTATAGTTTGGCAATGAAGTATAGATACGTGATTGAATTAATAGAGAGATTAGTTGGTAAAAGAATCAATGCAATCAATATAATTGGTGGTGGAGCAAGAAACAGTGAATTAAATCAGTTAATAAGCGATATTAGCAGAAGAAGAGTCTATGCAGGTCCTTACGAAGCAACTTCCATAGGAAATATATTGATGCAGGCAAAAGGATTAGATGTGATAAAATCACTTAATGAGTTGAGAGAATATGTGAGAAACTCCGTAGAGATAAACATATTCGAGATACGCAAAGAAGATGAGTATGAGGATCTCTACGATAAATTCCTTAAAAAACTTAATCTAGAGAAATAATCACTCAAATATATCAATTCTTAATTGTTTGAAACCAAATGGTCTTAATACGTATTCATCTCTCCATGTGGCATCTATTATGTAGAAAGTTTCTGGGCCTGTCCATATGGGATCTTCTCTGTGTAGTGGCCCTAGGGTGTTTCTGAGGCTTCCGACTAATCTGATCTTGATATTATTCTCCCCTTCTCTAAGTGCTTTGCTTATATCGATCCTGGAATTCTTTCTATAGATAAGTGGTGGGAATTTTACATCGTTAATCTCTATCTCGGCTAATACAGCATTTAGCTCCCCGATCTCTAGGATTGCCTTAGTGAATTTTTTATCGATCACAAATTTAGTGGATAGAATTATTTCTCCTGAGTAGAATGGGTAGCCCTCTTTAACGAGATCTATGCCTCCTCTGATTTCAAGAGATCTCTTCTCTGAGACTATAACAGGCTTCCTACCATTATCTACGAGTTCTACACCGAATTCACCTAGTACATAGATAGGCTCTATCTCAGGCTCTAACGATGACACCACCTCAATATCCACATGATTCACTCCTTCTCTCAGTACTTCTCTGGGTAATTTGTATCTCTTGAAGCTAGGATCTATCCAAGAACCCAGAGGCTTCAAAGGATCTATTTCATAGTTATTTACATAGATCTTCTTAATAGAGCCTGTGTACTCAATAACTAACTCAAGATCTTTCTCAGGGATCTTTTTTATCTCAAACTCGTATCTCAATAAGAATTTATCACCGATCCTATTGATCATGTAGTCATCTCTCATCTTTGGTAAATACATTGGTTCACTAAATCTACTCTCCTTATCCAAATAAATCCTTGCTTTATCAATCACAAGAATATTTGGACCTGATCTCTCAATAAACCACTCTCCACCAAGATCTATCGTAAACATATGCTCAGAGGAATTCTTATCGAGAAGTGTTGTCTGAGCCATGCCTGGGGAGAATACTAGGAGCTCTGATCTCACGGGATCTAGAGTGAGGTCTACATATGTTCTATTACCTGAGTATCTAGATGTGTAAGTCTCTATCTCTCCTGTGAAGGGATCCCATTTCTCAACGGTGAATGAGCCTAATAACCCGATTCTCACTTTATAGCTACTCTCTCTACTCACATTGGCTACGAAGACAATGTATTTATCATCTACTTTCCTCACGTGATAAAGTATTTCGCCTGATTTATCATCACTATCTACCTTAACAAGCAACTCTTTTTTCTCAAATAGTTCTCTTAGCTCATTAAGGTCTCTTAAGATCTTTACTCTCTTGAGGAATTCATCGGGTAATCTCTTCTCTACACCATCTATGTATTTGGGTATTTGCCTGAGGAATACTACCTCACCACCCTCTGAAACAAATCTTTGTAGAAGATCAAGTGTTTTACTAGATAAATTATGTGAGTAGGGGACGATCACTATTTTATAAGATCCTCTGCCGATCTTAAATAATCCATTTTCAACTCTACCATATTTCTCGATTATTAATTCATCTCCCAGCTCAAAATCTACGTGGATACTCAGGAGTTCTCTAAGGAGCTTTATATAGAGATCATTTATTTCTCTAGCCTTAGACTCATTCACTGGTGTATATGTGCTCCAAACACTACTCATTGGGCTAATAACTAGCACATCAACAATTCTCTGCCCTCTCGAGAGCACATAGCTTAATCTGGCGAAGTAGTCCTCTATATATCTGTTATATTTCCACCAGGGCTGGCTCCAGTGAAACATTAGTCCATAATCACTTTTTCTCCTGCCTCTCAGTGAGTAAGGCACGAGATGATGATTAAGTAAATTAATACCTAATGCATATAGGAAGTCTCCGATCCATTTTCTGTCCTCGAAGGTGCCGTAGAGACCGAGGCAACCATAGGTTTCGCTCAAGACTCTTTCTCTACCTAGTTGATTCGCTACACTAGCTACTTGTTTAGCTGTTAGTAGAGAACCCCAGATCTGTAGACCCAAATGATCTATTCCAGGCACATGCATATACTCGTAGTGTGGCATCACAGAGCCAACTACTAGCTGAACTATTAAGTCATCTTCAAGGAGGAAGTGGCCAGTGAATTTAAGATTATGAGCATCACACCACTCATAGATCTGCTTCGTGAAGGATTCTATGAATAACAGAGTAATTGTCCTCCAGTAATCGTAACGGATCTTTACATAATCGTCTATATCAAAGAATAGTTTGGGGAGATGATCCACTATGTCATAACCATTGATCTTTTTGAAGAAATCTGTGAAATTATCGCTCCAAGGAATAGAGTAGTGAGGTAGACGAGGTCCTCTAGGCGGAACAGGGATCTTCTTCATCCAAGACGGGAATCTTGGTCTAGAGTCATGTATATTTGGCTCATCAGTGAATACACCAGGAATAACGCTACCTATGTACTTAGAGAATCTCTTCACGTAAGGCTCATACGCGACCTCAATGAATCTCTTAACTGCCTTTGGATTCAATAGATCAACATATGATAACCCAGAGAACCAAGTCTCACCTAGAGAAGCTGTATTCCTCAAGAAGCTCAGGTAGAGATATCTGCTACTACTCTCAGGTTGATGAATTCTTGTGCATTTAGTCGGTATGCTATTCTCATCTGTTTCGCATTTAAATACAGCTAGGGTATCTTCTCCAAAGAATGTTTTATTATCAATTATCATTAGAAGAGATTTTGGTCTATAATCTCTTGATTCAGCTGGTATAATTCCGCTGGCGAAGCCTGAGGGCCATCTATCTTCATCATAGATCCACACAGTCATACCATGTCTCGAAGCCTCTTTAACAACCTCCTCGAAGGAATCGAACCATTCCTCGCTTAAGAAAGGTGTTATTAAACCCTCCCTCGCGTGGAAGAATACTCCGCCGAAACCAGCCTCTTTGAGATACTTGATGTGTTTAGCTATCTCCTCTCTGCTAAGTAAATCATTCACTGAGTAGAATGGGACACCTCTAAACTCGTTCGGGGGGTTCTTAAACAGATCTCTACTCAACATCTTGACCTCCTCCACAAGAAGTTAATCTTCTGTTTTTATCTACAAGATAAATCTCTTTACGGAAAGTCACAAACTTATTCCAAGCAACATGCGCTAAGAACCCGGCACCTGGGTCAGGCTCTAGCTCTCTGAAGACATCTTCTCTATAACTCACGTGAACAACTTCACCAACGAAGAATTCGTGATCCCCATAGACCCTCTCATCGATAACTCTACACTCAATATTAGCTAAAGTATTTTCAATAATTGGTGTGGAAACCTTTGACCCTCTTGAGAATCTTAGCTTAGTCTTCTTCAATTTCTCAGGTCCACTCTCACTACCCACAATCCACACATCCTCAAGATTCTCTAGGGATGGTACTGAGATAACATACTCACGATACTTCTTAATCAATGAATAAGTAAATCTCCTCGGAGAAACAGCTACACCCACAAGAAAAGGTTTTGATGATAAGGGAGTGACCCAGTCAGCGGCCATTACATTAAAGACTTCATCAAATGATCCACTGACGATCAAATAAGTTCTCATAGGATAAAGCAATCTATACAATTAATCTTCACCCTATTAAGAAGTAATAAACACATTAAAATTTTACTTGAACCAGGTATTACCAGTAATAATTCTCATCTAACCACATAAATTAAGGTTTACTGATATACTCTATATATTTAATTACTCTCAAAACATTATTATTATCTGATAAAAGTGTGGTATGTATGAGTGAAAAACCCACAGCAGCTTTCGTGTTATCATTAATTGCAGGAATACTAGTATTGCTAACAGGAATAATTCTAGCTTTCGCGGGAGGACTTGTGGCAATGATGCTTCCATTTGGAGAGGTGGTAGGATTAGTAATGGCTATAGCCGCAGTGAATGTTATTCTAGGCGTATTAATTATAGTAGGTGCGATATTTATCAATAGCGGTGAGCCAGGGAAAGTGAAAACAGGATCAATACTAGTACTCGTACTATCCATAATAAGTCTCTTCGCTGGAGGCGGAGGATTCTTCGTAGGATTCATACTAGGACTAATTGGAGGAATCCTCGGTCTCAGATGGAGACCCACTCAATAAACAATATGTAATAAAAATAGTGTTTTTTAATGTACTTAGCTGATCCGAATTCTTATCCTAGAGATTCTTGATCTTGTTAATAAAAATCTTCATGAAAAATATTCATGTGGTGAATTAAGATGGAGCTAGAATACTCAGATCCTGAGCAAGCGGGTTTTTCACGAGATAGACTAATAAAGATCCGGGGTATATTAGAGAGATATGTTAATGGAGATCTGATATCTGGAGTAGAGTTATTAGTGGCTAGAGGTGGTAAGATAGTTTTTCATGAGGCACTTGGGTGGGCTGAGAAGATCCCTTCTAGAAGACCTCTTAAGAGAGGTATGTTATTTGATCTAGCGTCTTTAACAAAGCCTTTAGTGGGCTCGGTGCTGGTGGGTAAGTTGGTTTCGGAGGGAGTGATTTATTTGAAGCAAAGAGTATCTGATATACTGCCTCAGTTCTCGAGGACCAACGCTGGTTTCAATGAGGTCAAGGATAAGGTGAGGTTGTGGATGCTATTATCACACTCATCCGGATTGCCTGCTTGGCAACCTCTTTACAAGACTGCTAGCTCTAGAGAAGATATTTTCTCTGAGGCTCTGAGAAGTTTCCCCGTTTATGAACCTGGTTCAAGAGCTCTCTATAGTGATTTAGGATTTATTGTATTAACAAAGGTTATTGAGGAGATCAGTGGTGAGAGACTAGACGTATTCTTCGAGAAGAATGTTGCTAAAATACTCGGTCTTAAAAACACTGTGTTTAATCCCTTGGAGAAGAGCTTGGATCCCTCTCAAATTGTGTCTACAGAAGTTATTAATGGAAAAGCTCTCACAGGAGTTGTTCATGATGAGAATGCTAGAGCAATGAATGGTGTGTCTGCTCACGCGGGTCTATTCTCCAATGCATATGAAGTAGCTCTATTGGCTAATGAGATCTTGGAGAGCTACAAATTTAGATCTGATCTACTGCTTCCCCCAGCGTATGTGAGAGCTATGTTTGATACATGGGCTTGTGGGGATAGATGCTATGGACTTGGATGGTGGATCTATGATAGAAGAAATATTGAGGCTGGGGGAGATCTCTTGATCAGAGGATTTGGACACACAGGGTTCACAGGGACCTCTGTGTGGATAGATCCTGAGCTTGATCTAGTTGTTGTGCTATTAACGAATAGAGTTCACCCAAGTAGAGATAATAACGCTATTAATACTCTTAGACCAATTATACATAACATTATTTTATCATCTATAGTAAAATAATTAATTAGAGTGTTTGAGTTCTATGAGAATTGCCACTAGACGTATAGTTAGTATAGGGAAAAGATCTCTTGCAGTAACAATTCCTAAAAAATGGATCTCTCTTCTAAACATAAAGAAAAGCGACCCAGTTATTTTAAGACTTAATAAAGATGGTTCAATAACAATACACACACTAAACAACAGATCCATAGATGACAAAACTTGTCGAGATAACAACGGATCTATTGATGCAGTAATTGATAATAATATTATTCTCAATGAGCTCTCAGATAGACACGGTGTTGATAGATTACTACTTAAAGAAGATCTTATTTCCTTAGTGATGAAACCAGCGATACATTGCTCAAAAGAATCATCTAGAAGAAGTATTAGTAGATATATAGATAATTCACAGAGATCATCTGTATTAGATCTATTGGAGGAAGCCTTTGACACATTAAATAAGTATCTACAATCATTTGAGCAAAAAGACTTCAAAAAGATACACGATATAGAGTATATGATGGATATACTATATTACTCCTCAATGAGGGAGGTAATAGATGAATTACTCACCAACTTATTTAATGAGTTAAATACTGAGAGCTTACTTAACCGTGTACTAGATATTATTTTAACAAAGATCTCTGAGGATCTCATAGACTCCGTAGATAGAATCACGTGGAGAATTCATGAAATGAAGATATACTCTAGAGAAATATCCGATCACGTAAAGAAGATATATGATGTATTATTTGAGATAACTGGATGCATAAAGTATTTGTGTGGTAAAAACGAGATCAGAGAATACTTTAACGAGATAGATAATATCAGGAGAAGTATTAGATCAGGAATAAATAATTTGCCACAAACATATTCACTCATATTAGTTGAGTTAGAGAATATATTAAATAATCTTGAGAATCTTGTGGAAATAGCTCTTATGAGCAGATCAAGAGAGATCATTAAGAGATCAAAGCAAAAAAACTTTAGAGAGCAATCTCACCCATAACAACAAGTTTCTGGGCTCCGGTGGCTCCCGGGACATTATTAGGTGCTCCATTAAGTGTTTCATGAGCCAATATAGCCATACCCAAAGCCTCTTTGAATTTAGGATCTATGCCTAGCTCCTCTACTCTCTTTACTTCTACCCCTAATTCTCTAAGTCTTTTCTCAAGAAATCTCATGAGGGTCTTATTCTTGACTCCTCCACCGCTCACGTAAACCTCTTTTACCACTGTTCTTGGCAGAATGAATTTCTCGTAGCTATAAGCTATGCTCTCAGCTGTGAATAATGTTAATGTCGCAATAATATCCTCTTTGGATAATCCTTTCAATAATGCTTTCTCAATAAATTTCTCTACGAAGCTCTTGCCGAATACTTCTCTACCTGTTGTCTTAGGCGGGTTGCGAGATATATATGGATGAGACATTAGTTCCTTCAATAATTCTTCGTCAGGGGATCCTTTAGAAGCGATCTCTCCGTTAGGGTCGTAGCTCAGATCTTTGTATAGAAGTGATACGGCGAAATCAATCAAAGAATTTCCGGGGCCTGTATCGAAGGCATATACTTGATCAAGTTCAGCATTAGGTGGTAGCACAGTTACATTGGCTATACCACCTATGTTCTGAAGTGCTCTACCAATTTTTGGGTGAGTGAATAATACATAATCCATGTAGGCTATAATTGGAGCTCCCATGCCTCCGGCCGCGATATCTCTCACTCTGAAATTCCCTACTGTTAAAACACCCGTGTACTCAGCTAGTGCCTGTGTTGAGCCTACTTGTAAGGTGCATTTAGTCTCTAGATCTCCGCATTTAATAAGCTCTGGGTAGTGATAAATTGTTTGTCCATGCGATCCTATGAGATCTATTTCACCGCTTTTCAAATTATATAGATCAAGTGTCTCCTTAAATGCCTTAGAGAAGTATTTAGAGACCAAGAAATTCAGGGCACATATCTCATGAACACCTCCTCTCTCAATACTTCGAAGAATTAATTCTCTGAGTTCCCTTGGATAATCAACTATATTCTGACCAATTATCCTGTACCTCAGTCCCTTACCGGAGCCCCATATCTCGGCAATAACTATATCAACACCATCCGCGCTAGTCCCAGACATCATACCAGCAATTACTCTGCGGCTAAGCATTATTTTATCAATTAATCTTTTCACAAGATTCATTTTACTTGGTACCATAGAAACTTTGTGATTTAGAAAATAAAATTAGTCAAGGACTTGAGCCACGGATCTACGATAAAAAGAATTACTCATAGCTATCTGCTCACTTAGGAGACTTAAGTATATAACTTACTTAAACTATCAAGGGAGTCTTCTTATGTACCAGATTATCAGGAGAGAGGAGTTTGGTAAGAATAGATACGGTAGATACATAGTTAGATTCGCGACAAAATGCGTTGGTGAGGGTAATCTCTATCTTGTTTCTACATTCACTTCATTCTTCCCCGGTAGAGAGATTATGAAGAGACTCAATGATACATGTGAAACATATGTTAAGTTATGGGAAGGAGTCTACCCATACGTTTATGTTGATAGTTTATTTAATCAATACACTGATCCGGATAATCCCGATGCTACAGAGATAGATCTACTCGGAACAAGACTCAAGGCTTCAATAGCTAGAGTAGGTATTGATGATCTTGAGAAAGCTCTTAAGGAAGGAGGGATCCATCCTCAGTATATTGAACACGATGAGAACAACCCAGCATATGTAGCCAGGTATCTTGACAAAACAATTGTGAGAATAAGATCTCTGAGAGGAGAGGTTGTTGACGGATACCTCATATCAATAGGTAGGGATGGCTCCAGAAGAATATTTGGGTTAGAGAAGATCTTTAGCGACAAATACTATGATTATTTTGAGGCATATGCTGACAAGGATCTCTCGCAGTACATTTTTCAACTAGATCTAGGTAATAAAAGAAGTTTCTATGGCTTCAATGGGTTGGGTAGTGAGGATCCTATTCAACCGAAGATCATATATGGATACTCAGAGAAACAATGGTGGATGGGGGCTATCTACTATCTTATATTTCCTGATAGTTTCTATAACTATGATCCATCAAATGACCCCCCAGACAAGGTATCTCCCGAGGCAATCCCTCGACCGAGAGGTTTCTTAGGAGGAGATCTAAAAGGAGTTACGATGAAGCTAGATTACTTAAGTAGATTAGGTGTAGAAGCAATATATCTAACACCTATACACGCCTCGCCATCTTATCATAGATACGATATAATAGATTATATGAGCATAGATCCTTACCTGGGAACACTTGATGACTTCAAAGAATTAGTTAATGAAGCACATAAGAGAGGCATAAGAATAGTTTTAGATATGGTTCCTCACCACGCATCTCCATGTATAAACTATGTTGTAGAGGCTTTCAGTAGAGGAAGTGATTCTCCTTATTGGAAATGGTTCAAGTTCATTATTAAAGATCCTGGGGAGATCGATGATGAAACAAGAAATCTATTCATAGAGTTTCTGAAGAGTGGATGCAAGAAATTACCTGAGAAACTTAAGGAGAAGAAATCTTTCTTCGAAGGATTCTATAGGAGTTGGCATATGATTAGCTGGAATCACGATAATGAGGAGGTTATCCAATTCTTTAAGCAATACGCTAGATACTGGCTGAGTATGGGTGTTGATGGTTTCAGAGTTGATGTGGCGCATGGAGTACCTGATTTCTTTTTGGAGGCGGTGTTTAATGAGATCAAGAAATTTGGTGATGATAAAGTATTTATTCTTGAGATAATGAATAACCTGGATAATTATTTATTGGGTCTCAATAGCTTATCAGCTATGAACTATGACTTACTTGGATTAATACATAGATTCTTTGTCTCGCGAGAGATAGATGCTTACGGATTCTCTCAATATTTAAATAGATTATACTTTAGGCTACCTGTATACGTGGCTAACTCACTATATAATTTACTGAGTAGTCATGATACACCGAGGATCTATACTGTTCTAAATAAGAATACTAGGCTTCTAAAGATCCTATACGTATTCTTATTCACTATATACGGATCCCCATCAATATACTATGGAGATGAGATAGGTATGGAGGGCGGTCCTGACCCAGATAATAGGAGAGCAATGATCTGGGATGAGACTAGGTGGAATAAAGAAATACTTGATCACGTGATGAAATTAATTGATCTCAGGAAGAAGTATGGCGTGCTTAGATACGGGTTCACTAGAGTTGGTGCTGTGAAATCAGATATTATTTACGTGAAGAGATTCTTTGATGATGAGGAGATAATTGGTTTATTCTCGAGAGAGATCGGTAGAAGAAGATTATCTCTAAGAAGTAAATTACTTGGGTTAAGAGGCTATGAAAGAATACTGGAGATAGATTTATCAAGGGGCTATGCCCTCATGAGGGTAAGGAGATCTGTTCCGAGAGAGATTGAATTTATCCTCTGAAAATTATTTTTGTTCACCGAGTCTCTCGCGTTTAAGTGCTGTTGATATTGATTCGTTGAGCATTATTAGTCCAGCACTAAACACCACAATGAATACTGATGGGTATAAAATAGACCACCAAGCACCTCTGTAAAGTGCTCCGGTGGCGAATGACCAGTAGAGTGTTTCTCCCCATGTCGGTTGCTTTATATCTCCTAAACCTAGGAATATTAGTGTTGTTATTGCGTGCACCGCGTATACCAGATCCTGTATAAATGTTATTATTACCAGAGGAAGCATGTTTGGTAGAATATGTCTAAATATTATTCTGAGATCCCCTGAACCAATAGCTTTCGCAGCCTCAATATATAGTTGTGTTTTTAGAGAGAGAACCTGTGATCTAATTATTCTCGCACTAGTCGGCCAAGCAAGTACTCCGAGAATAACCGCGGATAAATAATTATTAGGTGGAAGATATGCGGAGAGTATGATTAAGATAAAGAATGAGGGTATGACCATAAATAGATCAGTTAATCTCATAAAGATCTCATCTACTAAACCCCCGAAATATCCGCTTAATGCCCCGGCGAATAAACCTATTAAAACAATTATTGTTGATGCTAAAGCAGCTACGAGTAAAGTATATGTTGTTCCCACAAGTAGTCTTGAGAATAAGTCTCTACCAAAATAATCTGTCCCCATAATAAACTCGTTGCTAGGTGGTGTATACGGTGATGCCACAAGAGCATTTGGGTCATAAGGTGCTTTGAAAGGCGCTATTATCCCTAGGAGAGTGAAAGTGAGAATTGTTGTGAAACCGAATAATCCTCTGTATGTTGAGAATACATATTTCCGAAGAATAGATACTATGGAGGACGCAAATCTCGTTATTGGAGATACTCCAGTACTCAAGTTCTCACCTTAACTCAACTCTGGGGTCTAAGAAGGCGTATAGTATATCAGCGATTAAATTAGCTAATACAATTGTGATAGATAACATCAAGAATATTGCTTGAATAAGTGGATAATCTTTGTGTAGTAGTGCATTTGTTAATACATATCCCATTCCAGGGTAGGAGAATATGGTCTCAGCAACAACTGCGCCAACCACGGTGTAGCCAAATGATATCGCAGTTGATGTGACCACGGGAAGAATAGCGTTTCTAGCCACGATCCTTGTGAGCTTCGACTCTTTAATTCCCACTGCTCTTAGCACGTAGACAAAATCTTCATTTAGTAGAAGAATCATGTTATTCTTCATTGTGTAAAATGTTGAGGGTAGTCCTATTATGACCAGGGTTATTATTGGGAGTGCTGAGTGGCGTAGAACATCAATTACGAATTCTATACTTAGTCCCTTCCTAATTGTCTCATACGTGTATGCGTGAGATAATGGAAAGATGTTTAGTTTAACGCTGAATACGTAGAGAAAAATAAGTGCTAGGAGGAAATAGGGTGTTGCTAGTATAAGAGACATTGTTCCCGAGACAATGGTATCTACTAAACTACCTTGTTTTCTAGCGAAGTAGATCCCTAAGAGGACCCCTATCAATACTCTTATAGTGATTGCTGTACCCAGTAGGAAGAGGCTCCATGGAAGAGCTGATAGAATAACCTCAGAGACAGGGCGCATATTGTACGAATACGATCTCCCGAGATCCCCTCTTAGTAAATGAGACATATAAGTAATAAATTGTTCCAATATGTTTCCCTTTAGCCCAAGTCTTTCTCTAATAGCCTCAGCCTCCTCATTAGATAAACCATATGTTTGTTGCATAATATCAACAGGATCACCTGGTGAAAGTCTGGGGATAATAAAGGCAATAATTAAGGTCAGGAATATAATTATGATTGAATTAAGAACTCTTTTAGCAATATACTTAGAGGCGATCCTCACGTGAGACACCTAAAAATATCTATTCTATTTATGATCCTGATCTAAATCTATATAAGATATTCATTGAGCACAGCTATTTTCTCCTCATAAGAAGAAGCGTGGCTACTACCACGATTATGACTACCACACCTACTATAATGGCTAGCTCCAGAGAGCCTAGTCCCTGCTGAGGCTGTGTTGTGGGGGTGGGTGTTGCGTAGACTGTGACTATTGTTGCAATTGTTGTCTGCGGACCTGTTTGTGTAATTGTTACAGGGACTTGCGAGGTTACTACCGAGGTTTGCACAATAGTTGATATCTGCGGTGGTTGTGTTGTTTGTGTTTGGGCTCCCTTGACCCTTACACTTAGTAATGTGTCTATTGTTTGTAGTCCTGTTTGTATACCTTCTACTCTGTCTGATCTATATACTTTTATGTCGTATATGCTGTAGAGTGGTATAATATACATGTTCTCGTGGAGTAGCTCTTGTATTTTCATGACGTAGTCTCTATATTCACTTGGGTTATTAGTGTTCATTGCACTGTCTATCAACTGATCTAGTCTCGGATCTATTACTCTAGCCCAGTTAGTGCCTGGTGTGCTAGATCCTATTGGAGCAGTTGATTTTGAATGAAATACTGGATAGAGTATGTATGAGACTGGGTCATAGACTGAGTATACACTGTAGATCCTTGATCCGAAGAATATTGTGAAGGCTCCCTTGCTTCTTATGTCAACGTATGTTGGGATCGCGACAAGTCTAATATTGACCTCAACACCAATATTCTTGAGATCAGATGCAATTAATTGTGCAGCAACTAACCAATCACTTATTGATGGAACAGCTAACTCAAAACTCAGTCTAGTTCCATTGGGTGTGACTCTTATTCCATCCGGCCCCTTCTTGAAACCAAGTGAATCAAGTATTTGATTCGCTTTATTAGGATCATATTGTGTGTTTGTTCCATTAACACTTGGGTTAACCCATGAATCAGCTATTGGTGGGAAGAAGTTATATCTAGGTATACCATAGCCTCCACCGGCTCTATTAGCTAGATTCACTCTATTAATAGCTAAGGAGAGAGCTATTCTGAACTCTGGGAGGCTCGTTGGGTAAACTTGGTTATTTGTCCATAGATAGAATACATTATTTGACCAAGGCATTGGCTCAACAGTTATTCCCGGGACCCCCTTAACTGTTGGGACATCTGTTGGTGAGAAATATGCTGAGTCAATATCTCCCTTGATTATTGCTGGTATGAGTGCCTGTGTTGACTCATAGAATTTTATAACGAATCTATCTATATGAGGAGATCCCATGAAGAACTGCTTGAAAGCCTTTAGAACCGCTTGAGAATTAGGGTCATAGAACTCTAGTGTGAATGGTCCACTAGTGACTTTAAGAAGATCGCTCTTAGGATCCACAACTAATTTAGCGAAGTCGCTCTCGGTCATATTAGCCACCAATGGACCCCAGATCTTTGCGGGAACAGCTATTCTACCACTGACGACAGCGAATATAAATGAGTTATTTCTTGCTAAAGTGAATTTAAGAACCTTATCACTAATCTTCTCTACAGAGACAACATATCTCCATATTCCGAAGGGGTCTAGTGTCCTATTGAATGGTAGATAAATACTCTTCCAAGTAAAAACATAGTCATCAGCAGTTATAGGTGAACCATCACTCCACACAGCATTATCTCTAATGTAGAAGTAGAGCTCAGTAAGATTCTGAGATACTTGTTTAAACTCCCACTTATACGCCGCCCACGGAATAAGAGTGGTGTTAGGAGCCATCCAAACAAGACTAGTGGAATAGAGTATTCCCGCGATAACACTATCGACACCAGTGGCTGTGAATGGATTAAGATTTCCTCTACCCACGCCTGGGTAGCCCCACACGTATTGATTAATTGCTTGAGAATAGGTGTGGATTGGTGTAGTAATAATATGTAGAATTGATATGATCATTATAATTGATATCGCCAAACCCCAGGATCTAGTGAGAATATGTATTCTCTTCATCATATGAAACCTCACTAGATTCATTTACAGATATCGTAATAAATTTCTCATTACGTAAATTATGTTTAGCAGAAAGACTTATTAATCATATAAAAATCTTTGTTATGAGAATAATTATCTTACCTCGGATTTATATAGATTGGTTAAAATATGTTTTCACTAGGAGATTCATATTGTCTCTAGATATTCTCTTTGGGATTGATTTATTTCTTGAGAGTGGTGAATGGAGAAGATACGAGAGAGATAAGGTGCTTATTTTAACCAATACCAGTGCTGTGACTTCTAAACTAAGCTATTCGATAATTGAATTAAAGAAGCGACTCAATGTATTAGGTGTTTTGGCACCTGAGCATGGTTTCTGGGGTATTGCTCAGGCTGGTGAAGAGATCTCTCATGAATATGATCTTCTGTTGAATTTAAATGTGTATAGTCTCTACACCAGATCTAGAGAACCTGTTTTAGGGATCTTGAGAGAAAGTGATGTTGTCATAGTGGATATACAGGATCTTGGGTTAAGACACTATACATATGTCTCTGCTCTAATGGATCTAATGGATCTTATGAGTAAAACCGGTGTAAATAAATTAATTGTGCTCGACAGACCCAATCCCTTAGGGGCAGAGGTTGTTGAGGGCCCATTAATTAGACCTGAGACAAGATCCTATGTAGGCTACTATGAGATACCTGTTAGATACGGTGCAACACTGGCTGAATTAGCTAAGCTATATAACTATGAGAGAGGTCTCGGATTAGAAATAGATGTTTACCCCGTGAGGAACTGGCTTAGATCAATGGATTTTCTCGACACAAATCTTCAATGGATCCCTCCATCACCAGCTATACCCACGCCTGAAACAGCTTTCATATATGGATCCACGGTTTATCTAGAGGCAACGAATATCAGTGAGGGCAGAGGAACATACACACCCTTCAGAGTGTTCGGCGCACCCTTCATAGATCCCTTCAAATTATCAGAGGAGTTAAACAAGGAGATAAGCGAACTAAGATTCAGACCCGTGAGATTTAGACCATTATTCTCGAAATATAGTGGAGAGATCTGCGGAGGAGCCTATGTGCATCTAATAAATAGAAAAAGTTTGAGAATATTCGAGACAGGTCTCAAGATCTTGTCAGTTATTTATAGATTATACGAGAAAAATTTTGAGCTACTTAGATCAGGAGACAAGATTAGATTAGATCTCTTAACAGGAGATCCTGAGGCGAGAAAAGTAGTATTTGGAGAAAGATCTTTGGAAGACTATATTGTCTCACTGAATGATGAATTAAAAGAATATGAAGAAAGACTTAATCCACATAAGATCTATAGAAGCATCTCATAATGTCTTTCAATCCTAATGAAGATCTTTCTGCCAATATCTTGGATGCATTACCTCAACTTCCTTCAGGGGCTAGGAGGCTATGAATATTAACATCGTCTCAGAGACGTAGATTCGGTTTTACATACCCAGCATTTTTGTAGAGTATCGCTAGGAATTGGCCTCCGAGGCTTACGTAAATAAACATCTTCACCATGAATCCCAGAGAATACCTAGCTCATAAATCTTTATCCTCGCCTACGGGGACAAGACCTTTACTCGTAAAGAGTCTTGGGTAAAACGTGATCAAGAATGTTCTTGGTAAGATCCCAGCAGGATTCCCAGTCTCTGTTTACGTAAATCCAGATGCCTTTTATTTATACACTAAGAGTGTGTTGAAGGAGATCTCTAGAGACGGATTTAGGTATATAGTAGTATTAAATGAACATGATCGAAACTCTTATCTAATTAGATCAGTATCTCAAGAAATGGTTTACAAAATCAGTAACGCGACTACTATTATTGAATGGTGAAGGAATCTGATACAAGAAGATAGATACAAAATATCTAAGTATCAGGTGTTATGCTCTACATAGCTCCTCAAATGGTTGATATGAGTAGAGCTAGGAAACATGTTGAGAGAGTATTTGAGATAACTGTTTTCTCGAGAGATTATGACAAGAAGCTATATCCAGAGGCATTTCTCGGTGACGCAGCTAGTGGAGATCCTGAGAAAGGAAGATTGTGGCTTGAGAAAGTAATTGATGAAGGAGTAAGAAAGATTCTTGAGATAATTAGTTACTTCGAGAGATAAGACGTATATTCTTTTTTAAGAATCCAAATATATTTGGGGATTAGATAATACAGACACTCAGCAAAGAAGAGAAACTAAAGATCCTTAGAACACTTGAGGAGGATGCAGAGTTTAGATACGCGTTGATGGGTTTACTAGGTTATAGGGAGATACTTGAGCGATTAACGAGAATAGAAGAGAATCAGACAAAGATCTGGGAGAACATCAATAGGATCTGGGAAGAAATTAAAGCATTAAGAGAGGAACAAACTAAATTAAGAGAGGATCAAGTGAAGATCTGGGAAGAAATTAAGTTATTAAGACAAGATCAATTAAGGATCTGGGAGGAGATTAAAGCATTAAGAGAGGAGCAAACAAGACTTAGAGAGGATCAAGCAAAGATTTGGGAAGAGATCAAAGCATTAAGAGAAGAACAAACTAAATTAAGAGAGGATCAATCGAAGATCTGGGAGAGTATAAATAAGATCTGGGAGAATATTAATAGGATCTGGGAGGAGATCAAGTTATTAAGAGAAGAGCAAATAAGACTCAGAGAAGAACAAACAAAGATCTGGGAGAATATTAATAGGATCTGGGAGGAGATCAGGGCTTTAAAAGAGGAGCAGGCAAAGATCTGGGAGAACATCAATAAGTTATGGGAGGAAGTTAAGTACCTAAGATTATCTTATGAGAGACTTGAGAGCCGTGTTGATAGACTTGAGAAATACGTTAAATCTGGTTTCAGAGAATTGAGGAGACTTCTTAGATCAAGCTTTGAGGATTTTGTAGCTGCTTTCACTGAGGTCTTGCTAGATGAGATGGGTTATCCGAATGTAGAGATTAAGAAAAAATATTTATTGTTTGAAGGTGAGGTAGTGGAGATCAATTTATTCTCAGAGGATCCATTGGTGGTTGGGGAAGTCACGATCAGAGTTGATAGTGCTGAAGAAGCTAAGGAGGAGATCAATAAACTCCTGAGAAGAATAGATATTGCGAGAAATATCTATAGGAAAGAGCCTGTACTAAAGATACTTGCAGTAAGTAGAGCATCTCCAGAGGCCTCTAAACTATTAAGAGAACTTGCGAGAGAGAATAACATAAGATTAATATTGAGAGAAGAAGTAGAAGAGTATCTCTAAGCGTAGAAATTAGCATGGACTCAGTCTCATAAATCCTTGCATTAATCGCGTTAATATTACTCCATGGATCTTAATTGTGTAGAGATAATAACTAAAATGAGATTAGTTAGGGTAGTAAGAATAGGACTGGGAGAATAAGAGATCTTATATATGGCAGTAAAAGTGAAGCTAAAACGTTGGGGGAGAGAAAATTCTTGAGAGTATCGCTCTTGTGAGTAGTGGTTATGAGGCTGATACGCCACAGTTTGTGGGCCTTCAACTAATACTTTGGAGAGAATATTTGAGATAGCTGGTGAATCTCTTAAGGTATGTGTTGTTAGAGATACCTCGACTGTGAAGGTACTAGGTGGGGATATTGATTCAAGAGAAGTCTCTGTTGACAAAGTTATTTCGTATTAGATGATAAGGTTTTAATAAGTGATCAATTAGCAGGGTGTCTTGTGATAGCTGTAGAGGATTTCGCAGAGGATTTATAGAGATTTCATTGGGAACCTAAAGATGAAGTGAGAAATAGTGAGAGAAAATATGCCTATGATTAGGGCCTTGCATCTTATATAGAGAAATTGATTTAGCAGATTCAAATAAATTAGTTAACTGAGGAGAATATTAGGAAACTTTTTCGCTGTTTAATGAGTCTAGTAGGCTACCCAAATCATGTAGCTTATTAGATAACATATCCCTAAGGAAACTAGTGTGTACAGCACTGTAACTCTATAGATTTCTTTTGGAAGTATTTTTCTCCCAAGATCTTTCTCAATTAATCTGAATGCTACGTACAGTGCTGGTGCTCCAGCTGCTGTGAAGTTGCTTCCTAGAGTGCCTGCCCATAGAAGAGCCCAATTAAATGGCCATGGATTATGTAGTGAGCCGTTGTCGTAGAGTAGCTTTAATGTTTTTAGCATCACGAGTATATATGCGTCGTGCTCAACTACTGACGATATTGCTGCAGACACCCAGTAAATTAATGTGTATCCCAGTGAAATTGTTGCGGTAGCTGGCGCGAGTGCCCCAGCTATAATGTCGAGAACTCCTGTTTTCTCGAGGGATCCGACTAATATGAATAATGTTATGTAGAAGAGTATTGCGTTTAGATCTATTCCTTCATCAACTACCTTCTCGAAACTTGTTTTTCTAAGCGAAACTAAAATAACTGCTGTTACTGAGGCTACGAGTAGTGGGAATACACCGAGTCTGATATTGTAGCCTACTAAATCACTTATTGTTTTCCTAAGACTCATTAAAGCAATAACAGTGAGAAAAGATATTAACGCGATTATCACATAGATCTTATCTACTCTCGATATGCTCTCCTCCATAAATCTCTCTCTAGGCAGAGTCTTACCAGTCTCTCTAAGCAAGATCTTGGAGACAATAATTAGTGTCGGTATGAATGTTAAGGAGAGCACTATAAATGATGAGGGTCTATTCATCATCCAAATGAAGTCAGGGAATTCTGCACCAAATACGACGTGAAGTAGTTGAGGGGGAAGATCCCCTAGTAATAGTGCTGTACCCATGAAATTAGCTGATAGAGCAACCATGATCCCGCTTCTAACAGGATCGAAGCCAAATTCCTTGGCTAATTTAAGGATCAGCGGAACAAATAAGAGAACAACCAAGACATTATCAACAAACATCGTCACTATACCAGCTAAGAAATTCATTACAAAAACAATTCCAAAAACACTCTTAATACTCCGAGAAATTCTGTGAACAATAAACTCCACAGCTCCTGAGTCGGTTAAGAAGAAACTAAGCATCCACATACCCAATAGAATAGATATTATGTTCCAATCAACATAGTGACCAAATGCCTCATATAGATCCATTACACCTAGAATAAGAATTAGTGAAGCACCTATTAGCCCTGCGTGAGATTCCTCTAATTTTCTAGAGACAATGAGAGAAACTGTTAAGATAAAAATTGTTATTGATAAGATCTGTAAGTAACTCAACGAGACTTCGATACACGACTCCACATAAATGTTAAAATAAGCAATATTTAAGTCTATTAACTTTTTGAATAATGGTGTCATCTGCATATGATTTTGGGGGTTTTCATTTCATCTAAGATTAGCTTCGAGAAATTAATGTCGTGGTCTCTATATATAAATGTTGTTATTTCAGTAAAATCTTCATCATTATATATAAGTGAATCGCTCAAATTCATCACCACATAATATTCAAACAAAATAATTATTATTATTTAGAGATAGCTTCGCTTTTCTAAACGATTTTTATAACAAGTCTCTTTCTAAGGATCTTATATAATACAATTGATATTAGTGTTCTACCATACATATCACTTATCTGTGTCGCCCAAGCACCTACCGCGCCGTAGTAGTTAGCGAGGATTTGTGCGGGTAAAGCTCTTAGTAGCAGAACCGACGCTACACTAATTATCAATGGGACATATGTGCTACCCATTCCTCTGAAAGCCCCGTAGTATGCTTGTGAGATCCCAAAACCAGGCTCTGATAATGCTGCAAGTATCAGATAAATAGCTACTAGATGTTGAATAACCTGATCCTTGGTGAATAACGAGCCTACGAAAGGCGCTATTGATATGAGTATGATAGCTACAGCACTCATCCATATAACACTTATTTTCACACTTTGTCTAAGCAAATGATCTATTCTCTCTATCTGATTTCCACCAACTGCTTGCCCGATTACGGCTGATGACGCGATCCCGATCGAGAGACTAGGCAAAAGTATAATATTCTCAATATTCACGCCTATAGAGTGAGCACTTAGAGCCACAGCGCCTCCTCTAGACACAGCATTTACATATATGTTTTGACCAATGCTGGCAACGAGCCTCTCTAGAGCCGCTGGAGAACCTACCAGCATTAATTTAAGACTTCTGATACCAGGTAGACTAATCATTGGCTTCACCGGAGGTCTTAGAAGTAAGTAGATGATTAGAGAAAAATATTGTGAAATTGTTATGGAGGAGCTGATCCAGAAGATCTGTGAGTAGGGATCCTCATGAAATAACTCAATAGATCTTGGCAATATGAGTAAGGAGATTATTATAGTAGTTATCGAGTATATAGCCGGGGGCCATGCTCTCCCAAATCCTCTGTAGACTGAGGCTATAAGTGAATTAATAAACATAATGGGTATACCTATTATCCTAGGGATCATAAAGCTCCTCGCAGCATCCAAGGAAACCAATGCCCCACCAGATACGAGTACGAGATAGTTATCTAGGAATATGTAGGTGGTGACAGCCACAGGAATCGATAATGCTATTGAGAGAATAAGTGATTCACCGAAGAACCTCGATGCCTCATCAAGTCTACCAGCACCATAGCTCTGAGCAATAGCTACTAGAGAACCAACGATGAAGATAGATGCTATGCTATTAATAATTATTAGCAAGTACCCGGCTAAACCTATTATTCCTACGTATGTGTCAGAGATCAGAGACACATATGATATAGCTATGATATTAAGAATAGAGTCAGTCAGCATGCTAATAGCTGTTGGTATAGCAATAGACATAATTGATTCATTCGAAGATCCTTTACTCAATAATGTGTTTCCCTAAATCATTGTATTATGTAGCAATCTTATAACACCTCGTATGCACCCAGAACATTCTTCATGAATAATTATTCACTTGAGACTTCCTCCATCACTAACTCTGACCCAAAGATCACATTATACAAATACGAGTAACTATTTAGTCTTAGTAGAGGAAAATTATTATTAGGTAAGGATGATATTGTGCACAGACTAAATATTGCTATTGAGGGATTTAATCTCTGGAAAAAATCAATTATAATAAGTATTGTCCTAGGCATATTCTGGACAATAGGATTCATCATAGCGATTATTCAAGTATTTGAAGAATTATCACTTTATCCACTTGGCATCTGGTTAATAACCACATTAGTTTTTCTATATCCCGCGTGGCTTCTAGCCAAGACTTTCGAGAAGTTGCATGAGGCATATTACGAGTATCTCTACTCGATAGTCTCGACAATAATTAAGATCGCAATAATACTCGATATCATAATATCACCTGCTGTGGGGTATTGGATGATGACAGTAAAACTAGATCCTGATACTTTGCCGAGCACATTCTTCGGGCTCAATGTAATAGGGTACATAGTAATAGAGTACATAATTAATTTGGTCATAGGCATATTTTGGGCATATGTTCTCTGGAGACTGGCTGATGATACAGAAGCCAGCTTATTCAAAGCCGTCGCTATTATAGTAGTTGTTTCTTCGATACTGAATGCAAATGGGATCCTAGTCATAATTGAGTTAATTATATTGTGGATGGCTATTAACGAAGCCATAAGAAAAATCGAGGGAAAGATCTATAGCATAGAAACTACTTAACTCATTTAAGAGATTAATTATACTCTACCAAGATCTTAGTTGATTCATGCACCTAAGTATTTCAATAATATAGAGTTGATATCAAGTTTAGTGGAAAAGTCCTTTACTAAGTAGATCACTGATAGTTTTAGAGGGTCGCAGTCCTTAGAGGAAGATAATTGCGCCCGGAATTCTCATCAACTTTTCCGGAGATAGATCTCTCTATCGCGGCTATTGAACTTTGTGACCAAGATCATCAGTTCAAGTATGTATACGCCTCGAACTGATTCCATTAATCTCTTATCCTGCTTGATAAATTGCTGAAGCATTTAAAAAGATCTATGATTTCTACTACGAGAATATTTGCGAGACGATATATATTCTCTAAGAAATCGGTTCTCTTAATAAAAATTTTCTATAATCTTACTTCGTGGTAAAAATTGATATTCTTTGAGTATTATACTGATTCCCTCTGGTCACTCACTTAATCTAATGACCCTAGTAGATAGTATTAACGAGACTACTATCCAGCTGATCAATGATGCTACCGGGATCATTGTGTTCACAGACGGTATCTCTCCTGCTAAAACACGTGTTAATTCGGCGGCTGCTGCTGTTGGTGCTGCCATAGAGATCTCTCTTAATGGAGTTGGTAGGTAGCTTGCGGAGTAGTATACTGGTGGTAGCAGGATCAGTATGTTGTTTATGGGGTTTGTTATAGCTGATATATTTGTTGGTCTTCTCACACCGAATCCTATTAATATGCCTAGTAGAGTTCCTACGAAGAGTATTATTACACCTGTGTATATTGAGTAGATCAATGCATTCATCTGATTCATTGCTATTGCCAGAGGCGCTAGTGGAGCTATACCTGTTAGCAGCGCGAATAACACCTCGTTTACAAATACACCGGTTATGTATCTTGTGAGTGTCAGTGGTGATGCTAGATATGTGTCTGTTATTCTCATTATTCTCTCGTACCCAAGTGATTGACCAACACCATTTATGCCTGCGCCGAAGAAGTATGCTATGATCATTCCTACTAGTCCCTGAGAGAATCCTTTTGATCCTCCTATGAACCAGAATATTACTAGTAGCATTATTGAGAACATCACTGAGTTAGGTATCCATAGTGGTTGTCTAGTAAACCATTTTGTCTCTAGAATAAATACTCCGAGAACTCCTCTAAATAAATCAATTATTCTCCTAAGCATTTCTCCTCACCTCATTGAGTATTAGTAGGTAGATATCTTCAAGATCAATTTCTCTAATCTCCACATCTCTCAGATCTCTTAATTTATCAATGTATTCATGTATCTCTCCTCGGTCTCTTAGAAGTATTCTAGTGAATTCTCCCGTGATCAACACATTTTCTCCGTTTAATTCTTTCTTGTTCTGGATCTCTCCTTTAATCAATATCTTATATTTGTATTGATATCTTTGAGCCAGCTCCTGAGGTGTTCCTGAAGCAACAGTCTCTCCATTATTTATGAACACTATTTTGGACGCTATGTTCTCTATCTCTCTCATTTCATGTGATGTGTATATTACGCATCTATTTTCTCTAGCTATTCTCCTAATAGCGCTCCAAAGCCTGTATTTGCTCTCGATATCTAATCCAGTTCCTGCCTCATCTAGAAACATTACATCTGCTCCTGTAGCAATAATCATAGCCGCGAGAACTCTTTTGCGTTGACCACCGCTTAATTCATACGCTGATCTATTCCTTAGATCCCATAAGCCAAGCTCCTCAAGCCATCTCTTAGCCTCTCTCGACGCGTCTCCTATGCTGAAGCCTCTCGCCACCAGATACCACTTAACTGCTTCGTAAGGTGTCCACACACCAGGTACCGACCCTTCCTGGGGCATAAGTGCTATGTGTCTCCTAATCTTATTAGCCTCTCTATAGATATCGTACCCCAAGACATATCCCTCTCCCTTGGTCGGCTTAGTTAGTGTTGCCAGCATCTTTATCGTAGTTGTTTTACCCGCTCCATTTGGTCCTAGGAGAACTGTTACCTCACCTGATCTAGCCACAAGATCTATTTTACGAGCTCCCCATACACCATTGCTGTATCTCTTACCAAGATCCTTTGTATACACAGTCTCCATCTCACCACCTTCTTCAGAGAGCTTTTCATGAATCATCAAATAAATAGTTTTTTGAAAACAGATCTCAACAAGTCAACTAGTGAATCTGATGAGATCTCTTTTCAACCAGAGATTTATTTGATGACTCAACTAATTACCTAGGGACATTAGGTGAGTAGCGAAAATAGTGAGAAAATAGATCAGTTATTCACAGCACTTGGACACGAGATACGGAGAGGAGTAATAAGGATCCTCGCGGAGAAAGGCCCAAAAACCTTCACAGAGCTACTAAATGAGTTAGATATTAAAGATACAGGCACACTAGTTTTTCACTTAAGAAAGCTGGGGAATCTCATAAAGAAAAACGAGAAAGGCGAATACGAGTTAACAGATCTAGGCAAGAAAGCCTATGAAATAATGAGTCTAGCATCTCTGAAGAAAGAAGAGATCAAACCCAAGGAGAAAACAGAGGAGATCGTGAAACCAGCCGAGAAAAAAATCGAGGTTGTGAGTAGAGAGAATCTGGAACCAATGATCATATCAGATAAAATCAGTTTCGTAATTGATAAAGCACTTCTCGACTATCTAAAGAGCAGAGGCAAAAAACTTATTGTAACTGACGTAGTTAATCTCAAGATAAGTGATGATGTTGATCCCTCATTATTCGAGGAGGTAGTCGAGGAGATATATGATGTAATGAATATAACCGCACCTAAGCACCTGAGACCGGTTCTCGAGATGCGAACAAGAGATATATTAACAATAAGATACAAGGACAAGGTTTCAGAGAGGGAATTATTTGATTCAGGGATCCTGGGAATAGTAAGTGGAGTGACAAAAGCAGTTTCAGAGGTGATATCCGCTACACTATCCTCCGTGTTCAAGGGGCTGAGAGGAGTTACAATATCGCCGAGGATAAGTAAAAAACTTGTCTATAAAGAAGATCTTCCTCAGGACATATCTGAGGTGGAGATAGATCTTTCAGGTGGAGCATTATTAACACTCAGAGAAGGCTCCCCAACTATATCAATCTACGAAACAACAGGTTCAATATGCAGAG
>JBMFLZ010000017.1:0-24349 GCA_049970935.1 Sulfolobales archaeon
GTAGTGATAGGCCCAGTAGCGATGCTGCACTTAATTTCATAGGAGCATTAGTAGCAGCCTCCAAGGCGCCATTTGCAGAGTCTGTGATAGCAATGCATAATTCCTCGTCCGATGATTTAATAGCTATTCACAGAGGTGTTAAAGCTAGAAAGATGCATACCTCTAGAAGAGACACTTTTAAGAGTATTAATGCAAAACCATTAGCATATGCGGATCCCATAAAGAAAGATTTAATTCTTGAGGAAACCATTTACTTACCCAGATCCTCTGAAGAACCTATCTTATTAAATGGTTTTGAGAAAAAAGTTGTATTAATATACAGCTACCCTGGTATTCAGAAAGATCTATTAGAGTATATCATAGACTCAGGATACCGAGGAGTAGTGATAGCAGGAACAGGGTTCGGACACGTACCCCAAGATCTTATTCCGGTACTCAAGAAAGGAGTTGATAAAGGTGTTGCTATAGCTGTGACTTCACAAACACTGTACGGAAGAGTGAATCTAAAAGTGTATCAAACAGGTAGAGAAATGCTTAAAGCAGGCGTTATTCCCTGTGAAGATATGCTTCCAGAAGTAGCTTATGTTAAACTCTCATGGGTTCTTTATAGAGCAAATGATATGGAAAAGATTAAGGAGATGATGTTACGAAACTATGCTTATGAAATCAACGAAAGACATACAGAAGATTTATTCATAAGGTGATTACATGGATCATTACAGACTTAATTACTCTGAGATAGACCTTAGAGTTGGTTTAGAGATACATCAGCAGTTAGATACAAAAACAAAACTCTTTTGTTCATGTCCAACATCATTATCAGAGGATCCTCTTAAAAATAGTGTGATTATAGAGAGAAGATTAAGAGTGGGCAAGAGTGAGTTAGGGGAAATAGATCCCGCAGCTCTTTTCGAGTATAGAAGAGGTCGAGTGTTTAGATACATCGCTCCTAAAGAGAATACATGCTTAGTAGAACTCGATGAGGAACCTCCGCACGATGTTAATAGAGAAGCTCTCATAATTTCTCTAGCAATAGCAATGGCTCTTAATAGCAATGTGGTAGACGAGATTTATTTCATGAGAAAAATTGTTGTGGATGGCTCAAACACCTCTGGTTTCCAGAGGACAGCTATAATAGCCTTGGGAGGATACGTTGAGAGTTCTCAGGGTAGAGTAAGGATACAAACCATAGCTCTCGAGGAAGACTCCGCCAGAAAATTATCAGAGGAGAATGGTGTGGTAACCTATGTGCTGGATAGACTAGGGATCCCATTAATTGAGATTTCCACAGCGCCAGACATAAGATCCCCTGAGCAGGCTGAGGAGGTAGCATTTAGAATAGGTATGTTAATGCGCTTAACTGGTAAGGTTAAGAGAGGTTTAGGGACTATTAGGCAAGATCTGAATATCTCCATAAAGGGAGGTGCTAAAGTAGAGATTAAGGGTGTCCAGAGACTCGAATTGATATCTAAGATAGTGGAGTTAGAAGCTTATAGACAATATAGGCTTCTTCAATTAAAAGAAGAAATTACTAGAAGAGGGTTATCAGAGGATCTTATTTCTGATGAGTCTATTAAAGATCTAACCGAGATATTCAATAGATATAAGACCAAACTAGCTCGATTCATTCGCGAGACACTAGAGAGGGGAGGTAGAGCATTTGCTTTACCACTTAGAGGTTTTAAGGGATTACTAGGTTTTGAATTAGGACCAAATAGACGTTTTGGTACAGAGTTAGCTGATTATGCTAGAGCTTGGGGTGGTGTGGGAGGATTAATACATAGTGATGAGCTCCCGAAATATGGTATAGATGAGGAAGTTATTAAGGAGATCTATGATACCCTCTCTCTAAATAAGAATAGTGATGCATTTATAATAATAATTGATCAGAGAGATAAAGTTCTTAAGGCTTTTGACGCTGTGATCAAAAGAATAAAGCAGGCTTTCAAAGGAGTTCCAGAAGAGACTAGAGCCGCTAATGAAGATGGCACCACAAGATACATGAGACCTCAACCAGGTGCTGCGAGAATGTATCCCGAAACTGATATTCTCCCTATTAGGGTAACTAAGGAATTAATTGCTGAGGCTATGAAGTACGTTCCTGAACCTTTTGATGTAAAATTAAAGAGATTCATTGAAGATCACAAAATTAGTAAAGATCTCGCTGAGGCTCTATTAAGATCCAAGTATCTAGCGCTATACGAGGAGTTGGTGAATAAATTCAGAGATAGAGTTTCTCCACAGTTAATAGCATCAACCTTAATAAACACTCTCAAAGCACTGTCTTCAGAGGGTTTGGATACATCAGTTATCGAGGAGAAAGATTTAGTCGACGTGTTTACAGAGCTAGCCCAAAATAAATTCTCAAAGGAGTTAATCCCAGATATTCTGAGAGAGAAAATAAAAGATCCTGAGAAGAGCATTAGCGATATAATATCCAAGTTAAATATTAAGGTTATCTCGTTGGAGGAACTAGATCTTTTGATCGATAAAGTGATAAGTGAAAATATGGAAGAAATTATTAAGAGAGGAGAGAAGGCCTTTAGTTTTGTCATGGGAAAAGTCATGGATCAAGTTAGAGGAAGGATAGATGGTAAAATTGTTGCTGAACGTGTAAGAAATAAACTCAAGAATCTTTAATGTAATCACGTGATGAATAGAAATCACTTTTAAGTTTCTATTGCGAAGATTTTTTACATTTCTCTCTATAGATCCTGTAATATGTTGGTGTTACCCACATCACCCATGCAGGGATTTTCTTAATAAATTCATATGCCTGCTCCCAATTCTCTAACCCCAGTTTCTCAGCTAATTTCTCTAGGCTCATTGAAGTTTTCACATACTCATTTAGTATTTTAACTATGTTTTCATCTATGATTATCTTTTTATCAGCTACCTCAACGGAGATCTCTTGACACGGCATTTTAATCTATGAAAATATGTTTAAATATTCACCTATAAATTTTTTATGAGATATTGCTTATAATACTCAGTCAGTATATTCTTGGTGGGCTTTGAAAGAAGCATTTGTTTACGAAGTAGATCATCCTTTAGCAAAAGCTATACTAACAGTCTTGAGAGATAAGAGAACTGGACAAATAGAGTTTAGAAAAAGTCTAGTGAGGCTTGGAAGAATAATTGGTTTAGAGATCGTGAGATTCTTAGATATCGAGAAAGTCAGTGTAGAGACACCACTAAATGCTTTGGCTGAGGGTATAATAATACCTGATATGAATAATACTGTTATCATAAGTGTATTAAGAGCAGCTATGCCTCTGGTCGAGGGATTAATAAAGATCTTTCCTAACGCTCGGCAGGGGGTTATAAGCGCGAGAAGAGTTGAAGAGAAAGGTATGGGACCTGATTATAGCTTTGAGATCGAGGTGACATATCATAAGATACCTGAGATAAGAGAGACCGACATAGTTATAATAGCAGATCCCATGTTCGCAACAGGATCCACTATTATAGCAACTCTAGAGCATGTCCTGAAAAGAGGTAATCCGAAGAAGATATTTATAGCAACTGTAATATCAACAAACATCGCTATTGAGAGACTAAGGAGGTACTTAATATCAAAAGGTTTATTAGATAAAGCTAAAGTCATAACGGTAGCTATAGATCCAATGCTTAATGAACACGGATATATTGTGCCAGGTCTCGGAGACGCTGGAGACAGAGCCTTTGGAACATAATTATTCACAATTAACTTTGGTAATAATAGATCAAGAAAACATAAAAATTTCTGCTAAAAAAATCTATTGGATAAATGCGGGGGTGCCCGAGCCAGGTCAAAGGGGTCGGGCTCAGGACCCGATGGCGTAGGCCTGCGTGGGTTCAAATCCCACCCCCCGCACTAATAAAAAGATCTAGACTTTAGCAAAGTACTCAATGTCAGTTATAGAACCCCTCCTCTCTTTTCTAAATATGGGTTTTACTTTGATTCCAATTCTGATTTCTTTAGGATCTATATTCACTCTATGTATCAATCCCCCATAGACGCCAGGAAATCTTATTAATGCTATTATCTCCGGTCTCTCCAGCTTTCTACCTTGATTATCTCTATATATAACTGTGTAACTCTCTACGTATCCTGTCTCATCTATATCCACGAGATCTGTTACCTCTGAGTAGCATTTAGGACAATATATTTTGGGGGGTATGTAAATGGTTCCGCATTTATTACACTTGGCAGCCTTGAGTCTTCCCTCCTTGAGAGCGTCTAACCATCTTGTTCCTAGAGGTCCAGCCGTGTAATAATATGCGTTAATTTCCATTTCTATGTCTTTACGATAGAGTTTCTCGAGAGATACTATGTGTTTAAACGTGTGGATCTCACTCATCCTCTAAGCACCTCGAAGCATACTATATCATTTATATCCCCTATTCTTTCCTCGGGAGGTTTCCATCGAGCTTTTACTCTAGCATCAAATATACTCTGATTAATAACTTCCTCCGGAGAAACATTGCAGAGCCTATGTAGAATCCCAGGGAACCTGTATGAGGTAAATTGTTTACCTGGCACATCTAATTTTATAATAGCTATAATTTCTGGTTTCTCTAATTTTTCTAAAGTAGCTGAGTAGTAGCTGACCACTGCTGAAACAACTTTACCTTCATCCTTGACCTCGATCCACTTGTCTAGTTGTTTGAAGCAGAATGGACAGTATATTTTCGGAGGAACATAAACCATACCGCATTCCTCGCAATATGTACCATAGATTTTACCATATCTTAAACCTTCGAAGAATCTGCTGTAAGCCTGCCCCGCAGACATACTGTACCTAGCCTTAGGCTTTGTGATCTCTCTCACAAATTTTCTGAAATCCTCCTCTTTCAGCGGAGTTCCTCCAATGAGGTAGGAGCTCATGCAGGTCACCTCCTTAGGATAATTACTGTGCCTACCTGCATCAGATCTCCCCAAGCCTGTGCTAATCCTGTATATACTGGTTTCTTAACCTGTCTTTTACCCGCTTCACCCCTCAACTGCCAGAAGATCTCGGCTACTTTCATGAGACCTGCAGCCGCTATAGGATTACCCACACCTAATAATCCTCCACTTGGATTAATCGGGAGATCGCCGTCTCTTTGAGTCACTCCTTCCTTTGTTAATTCTGCAGCTTTACATCTAGGAGCTAGTCCGAGACCCTCCATATGATGCAATTCCTTATAATCAAATGGATCATAAGGCTCCGCCACATCAATTTGTTTCATAGGATTTTCTATTCCAGCCATTCTATACGCCATTTCAGCTGCTGTCTTAACGTATACTGGAAATGCTAACTCTCTGTTAGTCCATGAGGTTGTGTCTAGAGCAAATCCTACACCCTCAACCCATATAGGTGTATCAGTATATCTCCGTGCCATATCTTCTGAAACCATGACTAAGGCTCCGGCGCCATCACTAACTGGGGATATATCTAATCTATTAACAGGATATACCAGAGGCTCGCTCTTTAAGACATCCTCAACTGTTATCTTAGCTGCTGCCTGAGCAATGGGGTTATCTAGGGCATTTGCTTTATTCTTAACAGCCACTAATGCTATATCTTCTTTAGATACACCACACTTATGCATATATCTATGCATTTCCAAGGCAAAGATCCATATTAAATTTGGATTAAGAGGTTTTTCAATAAGAGGATCCCATATGTGTCTAAACACAGCCTGCGGATGAGGATCAGCTGCAGAACTCATTTTCTCCTCAGCTACTATAAGAGCCTTTTTACACAGACCAGAAGCAACCATCCACCAGCCTGCTATAGGCACAAACACTCCTGTTCCACCGCCGACAAACACTCTAAAATGTAATTTTCCGTAGGATCCTGCACCCTCAGAGTAGTACTCACCCTTCATGTGTACACCATCAAATGCGTCTGGAGCACTTCCACTAATTACGCAATCAATATCTCTGAAATCCATGTTTGCTTGTTCAAGAGCTTTCTTAGACGCTATCCAAGCCATCTCCTGAGGAGTCTCTAATAGTCTTCTTCTAAAGAGTGTTAATCCAGCTCCTATTACAGCAACTCTATTTTTGACGTAGATATTAAACTTCATATAATCACCTTGACAATAGAGCTATTGTAGTTGTTCTTGGAAACGGCCATCTCCTACTGTGAATAAGTATTCTCTCAGGATCCCTTGCTCCTCTAACTCTCCTTAAACCTTTTAATTGCTCATACGCGATTAACACCCTAGTTATTCCATGAGCCTCTAGTGGATTTCCCTCACTTAAGGCACCTCCGAACGGATTTAGAAGTATCTCGCTACTCACATCAAAGACATTGCTCTCTATATCTTCTTTAATATTACTCGAGATATCTAATGCTTTTAACACCATAAGAGGTACATAACTAAATCTTTCATCAATTTCTAAAACATCTATTTCTCGTCTAGGATTTCTTATATTAGATGCTTCAAACACTTTAATACCAGCCTCTCTAGCAACGTAATCAAATGATAAATCTTCATACATAGCCGTTGAGGTTCCTGAAGCCGTCCAAATACCATCGATCCACACCGGTGTATCGGTTAATTTCTTGGCGATCTCCTCAGATGCTACCACGGCCACTACCGCAGCATCTGTTAATGGCGCTATGTCTGATTCTGAAAGAGGCTCTACAATAAATTCTTCGTTGAGGTAAGACTCTAAAGACTTGGTTCTTGCGTAACTAGCCCTGGGATTCTTCAAACCTTTTTTGAGACTATTCACAACATAATGACCTAAAACCTCTTTACTTATATTTTCTCTCTCCATAAATGCTCTGGCCTCTATGGCATTTAGAAAGTAGATATTTCTTGGTTCTATAGGTCTTATATAGAGCGGGTCATAGGAGAACATTACTATACTATCCAGAGTATTGATCTCGCTGGGTTTACCGTGAGACTCAACAACAACGATATTGAATTGCCCTGTCTTAATCATAGCGTACGCGTTTAAGAGACACTGAAGACTATCTCCTGGTACTGTAAATCCTGGTTTCAGAACACCTCCGAGCTGCTCTGGCATAAATTCATTAGCTATAGCTATACCCTCCCAAAAATCTTCTTGGCATGATATAAAGGCATCAACATCTCTTCGAGGATTAATATTTCCAGCATCTTCATATGCTCTCTGAGCCGCCTTAAAAATCATCTCTCTAAACGAGAGATCTGGTGAAGGTGCATAAAAACCTGAGTAACCCATACCGACTATAGCTACCCTATTCATAAAAATTACCACTCATAATTACTTTTATTAGGTATATATTGCTTTAACTGTAGCAAATATTTCAGAATAAAACGTATTTTTATAAATGGTATATGAATTGACGTGTTTCACATTATTATTTGAAATATTATTTACATTAAGCGATGAGTTCATCGGTTTATTAGATGAATTAGCTAGAGAACTCAGCAATAGAGATAATAGTAAAGTGATACTACTGTCCTCCGGCATTATATATACTTCTGAGAACACTCTTCTACAATTATTTTTCTCATCCAATGAAACCCTATACTCGCCTCAGGCAATTATTCCGAGAGGTTTCTTCAGAGCGGTGGGAAAAATCTCTTGCACAAAAGCTATTGAATGCGGTCTTCTCTACGAGATCATCTATAATATTACTAAAAGCAGGAGACTTAGAATAAGAATAATACAGTGATCTGGGACAAGAAATGTTCTGTTGCATATTGCTGAGTGGTGGTTTTAGTAAGAGATTCAGAGAAAATTCACAGGGTGTTACTGATAAAGCCCTTTATAAAATCGATGGTGAACCCATGATCCTCCGCGTATATAACAAATTAAGAGAATTTTGTGGACCCGAGAACATGATTCTCTCTGTAAGAAACGAGAAACAGATCAAAGAATACAGTGCATATATACACGAGAATATTATTTACGCTCTAGACGAAATTGAGGGCGGAGGTCCTTTAATTGCTCTTTATTCAGCTCTTAAACATTGTAGAAGTAAGTATGTTCTTGCGTTGCCCAATGACATGCCATTTATATCTACAAATTTATTAAGAGACCTGATTAATGTAGTCTCAAGAGATAACTATGATATAGCATCACCTATGTTATCAAACTCCTATGTAGAGAGCCTAGTAGTGAGTGCTCAGAAAAATATTTTAGTGGATACTCTAAGACTATTGGTCGAGAAATATAATAGGAAAAAAGTATCAGACCTTCATAGAAGCCTACCCAGAGTGTATTTTTTAAACATTGAGAAACATGGATACTCATATAAAGAACTCATTAATGTAAATAGAGAAAATGATCTATTCGAATCTAAACCTCCCACAAAATTAGTGAACGATGACATTACTCTCAACAGAGAGTTCTCTTTAATGGATGTTGAGAACTTTAATCTCACTAAACTGGACACGAGTCTTTGGATAGGATTATTAGGTAAAGATTTCTGCAAAGAGTATTTATATTATATGAGAAAAAAGATCTATTATCTGGCTATGCAGGTTATTAAGGATCTTCTAAGTGAAAAGAAACAGTATTCAGAGATTATTAACTCAATAGAACAATTTTTCTGGATCAGATCAGATAATGGATTATATTAGTATGGGAAAATACTCTGCAGAGACCTATAGATATAAAGTCTTTTTTAAGGTAATAATGCCTGATAAATATGATATCATAGGATACCCCAGATGTTAAGTAATAAGCTCTTATTCATATTGGGAATAGTATTATTTGTAGTATCCTTTTTCATAGGGACTTTTCTCCCTAGTAATTATAAGAATGAGCTCTACGAAAGCTTTACCGAAAAAGCTAAAAGTATAATTAATGAGAATAATACTTCTTTAAGTGATCTAATTGTACTACCCCTTAAAATTTTTCTTAATAATTTTAAAGTACTCTTAGTGATATATGCCCTCTCAGTAACAATAGTAGGATCATGGATCTTTTTAATGTTACAAGGACTATTAACGGGTGCTATAGCTACAGCACCATTAGTGGATCTTGAGATGATTAAGAATATAAAAAGTCATTTTCCACAATGCACGATTACTCAACAAGATCTTATCTATGTAAAAGCCTCTCTTTTAGTACCACATGGAATATTTGAGATCTCAGGTATAGTTCTTGGTTTAATTGCTTCATATCATATATCCACAATTATAATAAATGTTCTGCGTAAGAAGATCTTTAAGAAAGTAGAGGTTATCATTAGCGCTAAAGCAAAGATCCTTAATTCACTTAAATTTGTTTTATTCTCCGTAGCACTACTATTATTCGCGGCTTTTATAGAGGTTTTTATTACACCTATTGTAGGAGGCGTGATTATTTATATACTATGCTTATCAAAGTAAATATATTTTACCTCTATTTTAGAAGTATCTTAGAAGAGTTTTTAATATGATTAATTACTCTGATAGATCCTCAATACCATTCTCTGTTATGACAAATACCGCTTCTCCTTCCGGTAGATGAGGCGCGTCTATGACCCTAGCAATTCTCTTATTACCCTTGCTTTTTCTTAGTTGCACTCTGACACCTGGTGCATGTCCTAGAACATGTCCACCCACCGCAACTGTTGGATCTCCGTAGAATACGTCGGGTCGAGCCATTACCTGATTTGTTATTACTACTGCTATGTTGAATACTTCAGCTAGGGAGAGGAGCTGGTGTAAATGCTTGTTTAATTTTTGTTGTCTCATTGCAAGATTTTCTCTGCCTGGATACTCCGCTCTGAAGTGTCCTGTTACTGAATCCACTACAACCAACTTGATATTTTTCTCAGGTATTAATTCGCGTAACTCATCTACAACAGCCATCTGATGATCGCTGCTAACAGCTCTTATGTAGTAGATGTTCTCCATTACTTTATCCGGATCAAGATTCTTGGCTCTAGCCATCGCCTCGATTCTCTCCCACCTAAACGTCCCCTCAGTATCTATGTAAACTGCTGATCCACTTAGACCACCTTTCTCAATAGGTAATTGAACATTAACAGATAATTGATGACATATTTGTGTCTTACCAGTTCCATACTCTCCATAGAACTCTGTGATGGTCTTCGTCTCAACACCTCCTCCTAATAATTGATCCAGAGCCTTGCTACCCGTAGTTATTCTCCCTATGCTCAATCTCTCCATTTTAACTTCTTTGGCTGTCTTGAATCTTATGTCAAGAGCTTCTCTTGCCGAAGCAATAATTTTCTGAGCAGTTGGTAAAGGAACACCTATTATAGTGCTAAGATCTTGAGCGCTTAATGTGACTAACGACTCAATCGTTGTGAAACCAGACTCTTTTAACTTCTGAATAAGTGTCGGTGAGAGATCTAGATCCTCAATTTTTCTAATCTTTTTACTCTTCTCTTCAACCAATACAGTCTCCATTATTAATCAATAGGATAAAAAAGTTTTTTATGTTTAGCCATATAAAATATTTTCATTACCAATATCTATTTCACCTTATCTAGCTCTCTAACGGGTAATACCCCTTAAAACTATACCTTTGAATATACTCAGTAGAGTTTTTAAGGGCTTTACTTAATACCCTAATAGGTTCTCTGCCCAGTTCTTCTTTCCTAGCAAAACACTCATATCTCTCCAAAGCAATAGGTTTATGCGGCAACTTGTATTGGGTGGCTATATGCATAGGCATTATACTTATGTCTGCTCTACCATCTATGAGGCTTCTAGCAATCTCCTCATAAGTACTGTACTGAGACTCAAAGCCTTTGACATTAGTAATACTTTTTCTCAGTAACTCGGCCCTTTTTCTCAAGAGATACTCAAAAAATACCCTTGTTCCAGATCCTCTATTTCTCATAGCAACTATGTATTGCCCCTCTAAGATTCTATCAATTATCTCATTTATCTCGAGGTCTCCTATATCGAGTCCCTCTCTATAGACTAATACTTGCATACGTAGAAATCCTCCTATGGAAATTACAAGATCTTTTACCCAAAATCTCTCTAGATAAGGTGTATTATATGTATCTGTAGAAGGATCATATAGATGTGAACAAGCAACATCTACTTCTCCAAGTGAGATCATGGCTAGTGAGAGACCCGAACCTATGCACATTCCCTTAATGCTATATTTAGAGCTTATGTCATTTAATATAGTCATCAGCAATGGATCGTCACTATATGCTATAACTATATCTGGTTTCTCACTAACTTCTCTATAAATAAGCGAAGAACCTAATCTCCTCTCAAGATCTCTTCTAGCAATTATATACATCTCAAGTATTTTTTCACCAATTTCAGTCAAGGTCGTATACCCACCTCCTCTCCCACCTTTCTTTGTGGCAATAATCTTTGTACCTAGGATCCTCTCTACTCTAGATATCTGTTCCCATAGACTGGAGTATGAAATTCCGACGCTTTTGGCAGCCTTGTATAAAGATTTCGTATCCCGCAATGTCTCCAACACTCTCGCGAAATAAGGATCTATGATGATTCTACCGCCGTACTCAATAAATACACCGTATTTAATAACGAGTTTATCAAGAACGGATATAGTACATACCCAATTAATTATCTCAGACCTTATTATATATTTCATTATCGGATATCAGATAACTAAAAAGTTTATTACATGTTTACTAACTGTTAATATAGTGAAAATATGAGAAAGGGTTTGTCTCGAAACTCTTTAATTATGTATGTGATTTCCATAATTTTGGTAGCTGTAGCATCCGGAGCTATAGGCTACTACATGTATAGGCCCGCATCCTCAGGAGGATTCACAGGTCTAACATACACATATACACTTACCCGAACACATACTCAAGTATATACCGAGGTAAGTACAACACATTACACCAAGACTATATTTTCTATCTCAACCTTATACACTAATTATCCACCACCTCCTTCCACAGAGATTAGAATTGTGATAAGTACAACAACATCATTATATGCAACTGGATTACTAGATTATTTAGCCTCTGAGTTCAATAAGATATACCCTAATGTAAAGATTAACTTTGTAGCTGTTGGAACAGGTGCTGCCCTAAAGATCGCTGAAAAAGGAGATGCATGCGCAGTATTTGTTCACGCTCCAAATCTGGAACAAGAATATATTAATAAAGGAGTTATTGAGTACGGTAGAATCATAGCCTACAACTTCTTTATTATAGTTGGTCCACTAGATGATCCAGCTAGAGTCAGAGATACACCAAATGTTGTAGAAGCCTTCAAGAGAATTTATGAAGCTGGTGAAAAAGGTCAAGCAATATTTATTAGTAGAGGAGATAACTCTGGAACACACGTAAAAGAATTATCTATTTGGAACAAAACGGGTTTGAATCCTCGTGGAAGACCTTGGTATAAGGAGGCTGGTGCTGGAATGGATCAGGTTCTTGTGATGACAAATGAATTGAAAGCCTATACACTGAGCGATATTGCTACATATCTCAAATTTAAGAAAGAGGGTCGATTACCAAATATTGAGCAATTATTTGCTAAAGGGGCTGATCTTATAAATATATATAGCACTTATCTAGCCAAGAGTTGCCCGGAGAATATAAAGATCTATGCAAAAGCCTTCTTAGACTTCGTGTACAATAACCAGAAGCAACTAATAGGCACATTTGGAGTTACTGAATACGGTGCACCACTATTTAACCCAGCTATAGACAAGGAAAAGGAACTCGCATGTATGTGGCTGGAGATCGCTAGAGGTGGGTAAGATCCTTGAGCAATATTACAGTGAATTAGTAGATATCACTCTAAGATCCTTGTATGTCTCGGGAGTTGCAACATTATTAGCTTTTTCTTGGAGTATTTTTATAGCTTATTTTTTAGCGTCAAGAGAGAGAGTCGAGATCATATCCTCAATCATAGAATCCTTGGTAGGTATGCCAACTGTTGTGTTAGGTCTCTTGCTATATTTTCTTTTCAGCAGATCAGGACCTTTAGGAGTACTTAATCTCTTATACACTCCCTCAGCAATAATTATAGGAGAATCTATTCTAGTAACGCCCATAATTGTCTCAGCATCATTTCGTGTGTTAAGAGCGGCCTTGCAAACATATGGTGAATTTGCTTTGAGTATAGGAGCCACTAGGATACAAACTATGTGTCTTGTATTTAGAGAGTCCTACCCGGGTATTATCGCGGCAATAATAATGGCGTTTTCGAGAGCTATTGGTGAATTAGGAGTAGCATTTATGGTGGGAGGCAATATAAAGGGGTATACGAGAGTTTTAACAACAGCTATAGCCTTAGGAGTATCTAAGGGTGAGTTTGAGTCTTCGATTTTACTCGGTCTAATATTACTGAGTATCATGATAATCACCTCCGTCTCTCTAAAAATTATTAGTAGATTATACAGAATCTAAGGAGAGGATTAATTATAGGAGTAGACACTATAGAATTAAGAGATGTATGGTTTAGATATAGAAGCTCTGGAGATTGGGTGATCAGAGGAGTCGATCTTCATATAAAGAGAGACAAAATAATTGTTATAAGAGGACCAAATGGTAGTGGAAAAACAACACTAATGAAAATCATATCTCTCCTATATAAACCAACTAAAGGTCTTGTATACATAGATGGCATGGATTACTGGAGAATCAATAGTAGAGAGCGCTACTCTATTAAAAGAGAGATTGTGTATATTCACGAGAGACCTATTTTATTAAGAGACACAGTTTTGAATAATATTACATATGGTTTAAAGATCCGAGGAGAGTTATCCGAAAGCTCTCTTAAAGAATCAAGAGATCTATTAGAGAGATTCATGATTACTCACTTAGAGAATAAAAAAGCTCATGAATTATCAGCAGGTCAAGCACAGCTAGTATCTATAATCAGAGCATTAGTTCTTCACCCTTCGTTTCTAGTACTAGATGAGCCGATCTCTAATCTTGATAGAGACAGAAGAAAATTATTAATTGAGATACTAAGAGAGTATAAGAATAGATTTAAGATGAGTTTGATACTATCACTTCACGAAGATATGTTATTGAAAGATCTTGAGCCGGATGAAGTGTATAGAATATATAATGGGAAAATTCATGAGGATCATATATGAACTTTATTACTAGATTACTAGAGCGATAGGTTTCCTATAACTAATCTAATAATTTAATAGATCTTGTATTGATTAATACTAGAGTCCAGATCTTTTTATTAGTGCGGGGGGTGGGATTTGAACCCACGCAGGCCTACGCCATCGGGTCCTAAGCCCGACCCCTTTGACCTGGCTCGGGCACCCCCGCACTTACCCATTAGAATTTTTATGATATGGAGTTTTTAATGATTTCTAAAACGATAATCTAAGATCTCTATCACTACATGCTATTCTAAGTGTTTTTATTTTTAATTCCTCGAGATATAGATCTATATTATTAAAGAAGTCTCGAAAGAATGATATCGGTAATATAATAACACTATTCTCAATTTGTCTACTCACTGTCTGTTTGAGAGTAACTATGAGGGGGATAACATTATTCGCTAAATAGATCCAAGGATATTTTCTTGCTACCAGAAAACATCTTCTCGTTAAAATATTGATCTTATTGAGTATTTCAATAGCTACTTCTCTGAGATCGCTCTCCCTAGATCTCTTCCAATGTTTACAATCTATAATGAGTAATCTACCTGATCTCTTATCTAGAGCCATAACATCTATTTCTAGACCTCTTGGAGGAGGCAATCTAACAGATCTAGCAACTAAATACCCGTAATCTTCCAAAGATCTCCCGACAAAATTTTCAAAATCTTTCCAACTTAAATAGCTACTTACTCTCTCTGGATCTCCTCCTAAATTTATGTATCGTATCGCTAAAGAAATTTTGTCTAGGCGATTTATCTCTAACTCCTCAATTAATTTGAAGATAGTCTCTTTAGGAAGTCTTATATTCTTCGATATCGTCTCAATATCTGGTGTTCCCAGCTTGAGTACGTTGATAATTAATTCTCTCTTATAAAAATTCTCTATTTCGCTACTCATTTATATATCCTCTAAAAAATCACTATATTAATCTAAATCTCTCTTTTTTCCTAAAGCTCTTCAAAACTACTGCTGCTGCCCCTACTAAAACAACATTATCCCCGAATCTTGTTATCGAGAAAATAGGTTTTCTATTTATAAGATATTTATCAACTCTTTTAGATATCTCGTCAAGAAGCCACCTATTGTTAAGAATGATTGAGCCTCCCATTATGACTTTTTCGGGATCATATGCATTTATTACAGAGGCTACACCTGCTGCATGAATCTCATTACATTCCTCTACTACTTCCATCGCCAAAGGATCTTTATTGTAAAAAGCTTCATAGATCTCTTTTGCAGATACTCTACTCACAGATATTTTCTTAGCTAGAGACGAGTCTCTGTATTTATCTCTATTTCTTGTATAGATAGCTTCTGCTAATCTACCTATTCCTAGACCTCCACATAAACCTTCCCAATGACCTATTCCTCCGCAACCACATTTTATCCCCGAGGATCTCTCAATTACTAAATGCCCTATCTCATGAGCATTTCCATCTTTACCTATTAGTGGTTCTCCATCAACTATGACACCGGCGCCTATACCTGTGCTAAGAGTTATATAAACAAGATTCTCTGTTCCTACACCATCTCCGTAGAAAAACTCTCCTATTGCCGCAGCCACAGTATCATTAGCTAAATAAGTGGGCATATTATTAACAATTTTACTGAATATCTCTCTTAGATTAATATTCTTAGCCGATATATTAGGTGGGTTCAATATTCCTCTCTTAAGATCCATGGGACCAATACTTCCAATACCTACTCCAACAGCCCCCTTGATTAAATCTCTTGGTAATATATAGTAAACTTCTTCAATACTTTTTCTAAAAGTATCCACGTTTTCACCGCGTGTCTCGACTCTACTCATATATAAGATCTCTGCTCTATCACTTATTATAGCTGCTCTGATCCATGTTGCTCCTATATCAATAGCTATAGCATGTTTCATCCCGAATCAATCCCTCAACTAGTTCATGAGCTCTATATATACCGAGCCGCTACTCGCATTATTTACTTTAAATGAGAGTATATTCTTGAATCCTCCTAAGTCTATATTATCCTTGGGAGCTTTAACTACAAATTTCTCTATGCTTAAGAGCTGAGGTGGTAAACCTAGATCGTATTCGTATATATATAGTTCCGCATCTTTCTTCAATGAATACAGCGAGAGATATTTATTTTTGTATCCATAGAGAGGAACACCGCCAAAAATCCTCTCTCCAATATATTCTAGAGAAATTCTGGCATAGTAGGGTGGACTTGGTCTATTCACGATGTCTTCATCTATTATCGTGATCCCTCTAATCCCAGAATCTATCATAGACGCATCCCTGCCGCCTAAATTTGCTGTAGTTGAATAGCCCAAGAGGATCTTTCCTCCCAGCTTCTCCATTGAGGTAATCCTCGCACCATATACTCCTACAATCCTTGCCTGAGGAGGGGTTATGTAGAGGAGAACTGATGGAGAAGATATGTAATTAAGACCTTTACTTAGCTTAAGTAGCTCAGGCGTCTCTAGGTGATAGGCAGCCTCAACATAAGAATTGTACGCAACCAAGATCCCTCCACCAACTATTAACGAATTAGATCTTCTAGGACTTAAGGAGTTCTTCGAGTAATCAAATAATCTAATAAATTTAATATCTTCTAACTCAGGCTCAATTGGATTTCCAACAAAAAGACCTCCTCTTACAAAAGCAAAAAATCTTCCATAGGCCTCAGTTGCTGAACCCATAGAATAGTTCGGCAGATCACCTCCATCAATAGATCTGCTTCTTAAATCATTTATTTTATAATACATCCAGGTGTTTCTGTAAAGATCAAGACACTGAAAACCTTCAGTGCCTTCAAAAATTGCTATGTCAAAACATACATAGTCCATGAAGTAAGATCCTTTTAGAGCAGGTTTATTACTTATTCTTTCAATCATCCTACTTTTAGGATCTAGTCTATACACACCTAAGTTTTCATGACCATCAGCTCTTGCTAAGAGAAGTTTTGTTGAGACAGGATCAAATATGATCTCGGATACCTCTCCAACCCATTTCTCTAGATCACCTAAACCTTCTTTCCATAATAAGTTTACTCTACCTTCCGATATGTCGTACTCATGAACGTGGCTGTATTTATTGAGAAAAAGGATTCTTGAGCCTGCCTCTTCTCTCCCCTTAAAAATAGCTGGTGCATGAACCCACCCACCAAAATATATTTTATCGTCAACAGCATCTACGGCGTTATATGTGTCTCCTCCTGAAACAGGTTGTGGGCCGACGAGCTCAAATCTATAGATCTGGTCTCTGTCTCTTGTTATAAAATGACTTTCTGCTTCAAAAGCTAGTGTAAAATACAGCACACCTTTGTGATATTTTAATCCAAACACTCCCCCAGAGCCCCACTCCGGGCCTAGTCTAGATGGAAAAGTACTCGGGATCTTCTCCAGAATCACTTAGATCACCTAAATCTAAGCACCAATAATGATTTGGATAATAGAGGAAAAATTTTTGAGACGTAGCTCTATCTATTTCATATACTTATTATTTTTGTAGGAAAGCTATAATCTGATATGATAAAGTTAGGCATTAATCCTATATTGATAGTAGCTATAGTCATACTCTCATTAGCTAATTCCATTGTTTATTCTGAGACTTCTCTGGATGATAAATGCTACATGCATAAGATCTATATTCCGGCTGTTTCTGAAAGAGGTTTTGGAGAAGCTGTAGAAACAAATATTATAGCTGTAAGAGATGGTGGAGAAATACATATTGTCGGGGTATCATCCGTAGGCTTAGACACACTACTATCTCTCTTAGTCGCATACACATACTCCTATAATCTCAATACTAGCTACTTCAAAAATCACAGCATTTACATTATTTTACCCAGCGGAACAACCTCAGTTAAAGGTCCTTCAGCAGGAGCCTTACTATACTTTGTGTTCGCCTCTATGGCACTAAAAAATTATGTTCCCATAAATGTATCTGGTACCGGAGCTTTAAATCTCGATGGGACAGTGGAAAATGTGGGAGGAGTTCCAGAGAAAATTAGAGCTCTAGAAAGTATTGGTGTTATAAAAAGTATCTTTATACCTTCTTCAACAGCTATTTATTACGAGAGATCTCTGTCTAGGTACAACATGAATATTAGTTCAGTGTCTAGTATAACTGATTTAGCAAAGATCTATGGCGTCTATAAAGATATTAACAGAACCTACGTTAAACTTTACCCTGAGAAGATCTATGCAGATTATACCAGAAATTTATCTATTAAGATCAGTGAACACGAGATGAAGCTTTTAAATCTATATATATACGCAAAGAAAATAGCTTCTTCAAAGAATATTTATTTTTCATATGATACTCAACTTTTAGAGAATATATATATGGATCTTCCAAAAAATAATACTTATTCTTACGCAAGGATCAATATTCTCTTTCTATTGATCATAAATAGTTATCGTGAGTTACTCACACGATTATATTACGTAGATAAAGATCTGTATAATGAATTAGTTAATAATTTAGTTAATGAAATAGAAAGTAGCAGATCATTATTACATAGGTTTGTGTTAGAAGACAGAAAAGTTCTAAAACCAGATCTAATTATTCTCTACATCATATTTATTAAGAGGTCTCTGGATCTAATAGATCTTTACGAGAAAAATAATGGTTTCAGAGAAGATATTATAAATATAAGTGATCTTGTTTATGCATACGCTAGATCTCTTTCATTAGATTATTGGTATGATTTAATTGATGAATACACAAATTACTATAAGAACTCGTCTTTATTCTCCAATGACCATTGGATCAGAGATCTTTATATGCTTAAAGAGACTATAGTTAAGATCTATAAAATATTAAATATATCTTATATGCTTGGAGAAGGGAACACTTTGTTTTATAAGATCCTTAGCTTTACTCTTATAGATCCCTCTGAATTATCTGAGTATAACAGATTATTCACTAAGTTAATAATTGATCTTGTTGTTTTGGAGAATTTAATTGAGAATTACTCTTATAATCTAAGATCCTCATCCATTATAACCACATATTTATCTTCAGGAGCTGAGGGATTAAAGAAGCTTTTCAACTACTATAATTACTTTGCTTCTGCTGAAAACTTCATTAGTATTTTTTCGCCGATTTTCTTATGGAATATGTTTACTTATTCAAAGTACATATTTTTGAGTTATGATTTAGCAAATACAACTATCTACTCATCTGCAATAAGAGTTTTAGCGGAGATAGAGTCCTTAATATTTATCATAATGCTACTGCTTCATCCTGAGAAAATACCCAATATATACATTGAGACAAAGTTATCCCTGGAGACACTTAACTGCTTAGGGACACAAAAAATTAGTGGAAATCTCCCGCAGATACCATCTTCATTAGGTCTGTTAAAATCGGCTAAGAATTGGATCAATTTATCTTTAATATTCGTAGTTATAATAGGATCTTTATTCATGTTTATTTTATCAAGAAATTTGATAAGGAAAAATAATTAGTTTTTCTTTTTAATGAAGTCATAGAGAGTAGGACTCGAAGTTTTTTTCTCATAACTAATTACACTAAAGATCTTCTCAAGATCTTTTTTAATGATCTCAGGGTCTATGGTTCCCCTCACTGCTGCCGAGGGATGATACGTGGGTATAACCCATATTTTTTGACCCTGTATATTTAGCTCTTTAACTTTCCCATGTTCACGAGACATAGAGACCCATTTAACACCTGCTTTTTCATGAATCCATTGTGCAGCCACGTTCCCTAATGCTACTATTAGCTTTGGTTTAATTAATTGGATCTGTTTCTCGAGATAAGGAGAGCACGCCTCTATTTCTTCTCTACGAGGAGTTCTATTGTTGGGTGGTCTACATTTAACAACATTTGTTATATAGATCTTGTCTTCATCTAATCCTAATTCTCTAAGTATTCTCCGTAGAAGACTACCAGCAACACCTACGAAAGGTCTTCCTGTCTCATCTTCTGTAGCACCTGGAGCTTCACCTATAAACATGATCTCTGCATCAGGTGAACCCTCTCCTGGAACAGCGTTTTTTCTATTGATCCATAGATTACATCTCCTGCAGTTTTTAATCTCTTCATTTATTTTTCGGAGCTCCTCTACTTTACTCATTTTATCGCTCTCTGTATATATACTTCTACGGATTATTGTTTCTCCAATCAAATTTAATTTATGGGATTAAGATTATTATTTTATGGTGATTTAGTGTCTCAGCAAAGTACTAAATCAAAGGATCTAAAGATAGTGGCCAGACCTGTTATAACAATTGATCAGGTTAAGAGCAACACTAGGGCTATTAAATTACTTCATCTAATAAACGTTTTAGGTAAAGTTTCTGAGAAAAGTCTTCCTCTAATTATTAAAGAGCTTAAAGATAATGGATTAGATCTGGGGTACAACATAATAACAATCGCTGGAAGTGTCGTGTCTAAGGAGCTCAGAGAAGATCTAACAACACTTCTATATACTGGTTTAATAGAAACTAATCAAGTTAATAGAATTATTAATCTAACAAGCTTAGGTAAAGAATTTCTTTCTAGAAATATTGATGAGCAATTATTAGATAAAATAAGGTCTAAAGTTGAGGAGTTAAGACCAAAGATTTCTATGCTCCTAGCTGAATCAGAGTTAAGAAGAAGATAATTTTTCAATCAAAAGATCTTTGTAATACTTTATCTCTCTATATCCTCTCAATACTCCAAGTACATATAATATATCTTTATTTTTAACGCCACTCCATAGTAATCCGTATAGCAGTGATCCTTCAACAGATCTCTTTATATGTGGTCTGCCATAATAGCTTGGTAATATGTCGATTTCTTCGAATCCATACTCTTTCAGAGAGTTAATTATCATTAATGAAGCTCCTCTTCCGGATAAATAGATCTTTACCCCATCTCTTATTTTACTGTTCTTTCTAATAGAGACCTCTAACATAGCTATTGTCTTCGCTATATCGTCAATATATCTATCATACGCTGTAGGGCATCTCGCACGAATTTCTTCAAGATCTGTTGTTCCGCACAGATCTCTTAGACCTCCGCTAAAAACATCTCTCTTGTATATTCTTCTTCTCATCAATACAGCAATCTCTGTGTCTAATCCTCCTCTTGATACTAATCCGATAGGGAATAAAGATCCTCCTACACCATCAATTATTTCACCATTAGCTATTGCTATACCTGCTGTAAAGGCTCCTAATTCTACAACTATAATGTTTGCTCTTTTGAGTCTTTCTATATCCTCACCTGAATATATTACACTAGCTAATATTGCTAAGGCTGTTTTGTCAGATGTGCCTAAATCCACTCTGTTATATATTCTGTATTCGGGAACTGTAATGAGATTATATATTGATGGTAAACCAATCACAGGCATCTTTAAGGAATCGATGTTGTTAAGAAAGAATGAGATAAATCGCAACTCCTCTATCCCAGGATCATCAAAGTATTTAAGTAAAGCCGCTGATCTATATTTACTCTCTATTTTTCTCAGATCTATGGGCGGTAAACCATAGCCTGATGGTGCTACCACAAGATCTGGATCGAGAGAATTAATTATTTCGAACAGATGCTCAGGTCTTTTGCTAAGTTCTTCGGAATTAACCTCGTAGTAAAATTCTATATTTTTTTCGTCTCCAACAGCTACAGCTGTTGTTAATGTGCCAGGATCTATTGCTAAGATTCTCATAGAGATCCTTCGATCTTTTTAATAGCCTCGGAGATTCTTCTTCTAGTAGTGTTCAGATCTTCTGGTATAGTTTTTGTATTTGATATAATAGGTAAAAAGTTTGTATCACCGATCCACCTAGGTACAATATGTATGTGAACATGATCCTCTACACCAGCTCCTGCTGCTCTCCCAATGTTAATTCCAATATTAAATCCGTGGGGAGAGTACTCTATTCTGAGAGCTCGGATAATAAGTCTCATTAACCTCATTAGATCTATTAATTCATTATCTGATAAGAGCTCTAGATCTGGGGCATGTTTCTTTGGGGCAATCATTACATGTCCCGTGTTGTAGGGATAAGCGTTTAATAGTGCTATAGAGTACTCTGTCTCTCTAATAACGTAGTATTGATCTGGGTTCTTAATAGCTTCGCAAAATATACATTCCTTTTTTTCTCCTACTTTAGTCACATAACTCATTCTCCAAGGTGTCCAAAGAATCTTGTGTCGAGATTCTGTTGACAATAAATCTCCCTGTTTAATTTATTTGTTGTATCAACATAAATATTGGGTGTTATATAATATGCCTCTTTTTAAGAGACGTAGTCTTCCTTTGAGAGTATCTGATATAATGACGAGAGATGTTGCCACAGCTACTGAAAATGCTACTTTGTCCTCTATAGCAGCTATAATGTATGAGAGAGGTATTGGTAGTGTAGTTATAGTTGATGAGGAGAATAAACCTATTGGAATCGTTACTGAGAGAGACATAGTTTATGCTGTCGCTAAGAATCTACGTAGAGATGCTCCTGCATGGAGTTTTATGACAGAGAATCCTGTTGTTGTGAAAGAAAGCGACTTGATAACAGATGCTATGGAGAAAATGAGAGAGTTAAATATCAGGCATTTGCCAGTAGTTAATGAAGAGGGTAAATTAGTTGGTATGGTATCCTTTAGAGATATTGTTGACTCAGCTTCACTACTACTATCTCTCTTAAGAACTAAGTAATTTTTTATCCCTTGGCAACACCTATTGGTCTTAATCTAGCTACTAACTTACCTATTTTAACTTTATCAGCTACCAAAGCAACTCTGTCAACATCTTTATATGCCTGTGGCGCCTCCTCCGAAATGATTCTCTTATCAACAGCTCTCACATATATACCCTTGCTACTTAACTCACTTAACACTTTGTCTGCGGGATAACTTCTCACGGCACCGGCTCTACTAGACCATCTACCAGCCCCATGTGGTGCCGAGTAGAATGTTCTTATGCTCTCTCTAACTCCAACCATTACGTAGCTAGCGGTGCCCATGCTACCTGGTATAAGCACTACTTGCCCGATCTCTCTATGAGCATCCGGTATTTCTGGATGACCTGGTGGGAAGGCTCTCGTAGCTCCTTTTCTATGCACAATAACCTTTCTTCTTTTTCCATCGATCTCGTACTCCTCGATTTTTGCTATATTGTGAGCTACATCATAGACTATATTCAGATCTAGTTTCTCAGGATCTGTTCTAAAGACTTTTCCAAAACTTTCTCTACTCCAATGAGTAATTAATTGTCTATTTGTGAATGCAAAATTAGCTGCGGCAGCCATTGCTTTGAAGTAGTCTTGACCCTCTGGAGAGTTGAATGGAACAGATGCTAATTCTCTGTCTGGTGGCTGTATTCCGTATTTTCTCATAGCTCTCTCCATTATCATTAGATAATCGCTAGCAACTTGATGACCTAAACCTCTTGATCCTGTGTGAACCATAACTACTACTTGATTCTCGAAGAGGCCTAACACTTTGGCTATTCTCTCATCATAGATCTTATCCACTACTTGCACCTCAAGGAAGTGATTACCTGCTCCTAATGTGCCTAATTGCTCTCTTCCTCTCTCTTTAGCCACTTTCGATACTTTAGTGGAGTCAGCCCATTCAATTCTTCCCCTGGACTCAATAAAGTATCGATCCCTGTCCCATCCGAAACCTCGATTAATAGCCCACTCGACTCCCTCGTCCAATACTTTATTTAGCTCATCTATGGTTAGTCTCACTTTTCCGGTTGCGCCAACACCGCTTGGGATATTCTCAAATAATGTATCAACTAATTCTCTTAGTTTAGGTCTAACATCTTTCTCTGTTAAATTTGTTCTTAATAATCTAACTCCACAATTTATATCGTATCCGATGCCTCCAGGAGAAATTACTCCTTCCTCTATATCAAATCCTGCAACTCCTCCTACTGGAAAACCGTATCCTTGATGCCCATCTGGTAAGACATGTACCTTACCTAATATACCAGGTAGCGTAGCTACATTAGCTCCTTGAATAAGTGTGAGATCTTCTCTCATCTTACTTAATAAAAAATCGTCAGCGTATATCATGACGTCTGTTCTCATTCCTGGTCTAGATCCTTTAGGAATTATCCATACGTATTCTTCACTTGTTTTCTCTACTCTAATAGACAACCAGTCCACCTCACTATTCTATGCGACACTCATTAATAAATCTTTCTTACTTAGATTGATCCTGGTATTTCTTTAGCATGTACCTCTATACATAGTTATAAAAACGCTATTTACTATAAAGTAATTATATTTGATGATCTATAGATTATCTATAGGTATTTTATAAGTTATTTATTATTTACTTCAAGGGAGACTAGATGATCTCGAAGCAGATCATAAAGGATCTTCTGTTAATCAGG
>JBMFLZ010000017.1:24447-26256 GCA_049970935.1 Sulfolobales archaeon
TTATAAGTTATTTATTATTTACTTCAAGGGAGACTAGATGATCTCGAAGCAGATCATAAAGGATCTTCTGTTAATCAGAGAGAGAAGACCTCTTATTCATCATATAATGAATTTTGTTGTTATGAATGATAGTGCTAATGTAACCCTCGCCGTAGGCGCTTCACCTATAATGGCTCATGCTGTTGAAGAATTAGAGGATTTAGTCTCTGTTGCTGATGCGATCTATATTAATATAGGTACACTTGATTCTTTTTGGATCGACTCGATGTTTCATATAAGTAAATTAGTTGATAAATATAATAAACCACTTCTCCTAGATCCCGTGGGTGCCGGGGCTACTAAGTTGAGGACTGAGATCTCTAAAAAACTCTTGGAGAGAGGTAATATATCAATATTGAAAGGAAATGCTGGCGAGATGTTATCTCTAGCAGGTTTAGGTGAGAAGGTTAAGGGTGTTGATTCTCTCGTGGAGGTAGGCTCTGAGGCTGTAGAGATTTTAGCTAGGAAATATAACGTGACTGCTGTAGCCACAGGAAGAATAGATTATATATCTAACGGTGAGAAAATAGCCTCTGTGGAGGGAGGATCGTATTTGTTTAAATACGTGACCGGAACAGGCTGTATGTTGGGTTCTGTAATGGCTTCTTTTATGGCTGTTAATAAAGATTATTTCACGGCTGCGATAGAAGGCTCTGCTTTATTTAAGAGAGCTGGAGAAATTGCTGAGAAAAGATCTGGTCCTAATCCAGGTTCATTTAAGGTGGAGCTTATTAACGCTATATACAATTTCCCTGACTATGATCATTCGGATTTAGATCAGAGAATTAAGATTTCAAGTGGAAGCTCTTCGAAGAAATATTAAATAAAGCTTATTAATTTTAATGAGACTTTATCTGATTTTTCTAGGGATATCATGTGAGAAATGCCAAAGAGATATTAAAGTATTTAATTAGTCTCAAATGTGTTAATGATCCTGAGAGGAATATTAAGCCATCTACACAATGTATCGAGGGTATTGAACAAATTCTTGAGAATAAGAACATTGATTTTATTAAGCTAGAGGACCATGGTTATTATAGTTTTCTATATTCATTTGGGACTGGTAAAAAAACAATTTTACTAATGGCACATTATGATGTTGTTCCACCAGGACCTTCTTGGACTAAAAATCCTTTTGAGCCTATTGAGGAGAATAATAAGATCTATGGTAGAGGGGCTATAGATGATCTCTCGAATGTTGCTGTTATGATCCATATATCAAGAGATCTTGAGAAAATAGCAGAGAGACTAAATGGAAGAGTAATTATTGCCTTTACAGGTGATGAGGAGACGGGAGGCAGACACGGTGCTTATGTGGTTAGAGATTATCTAATGTCAAAAGGACTTTTTCCTAATTACTTAATTAATGGAGATGGTGGAGGTCTAGTAATTATTAATAGAAGAAGATCTAGTTTTAGAATAACTATATCAGCTCCTGCTAAGAAAAGAAGAATCAGAGGCGTGATTTTCTCGAGAAGATATAATCTTGAAAGTAGATATAGACATGCCGCCTATTTTTTAGCTGGTTCAGATGTTCACCCCCTAATTAAATTAGCTTATGAAATTGATCAGGAGGATCTTTACGTAGCGAGTCTTAAAGGTAGTTTTGTTAAAAGTAATGTATTGCCAGAATACGTAGAAGCTGATCTAGTTTCTAAAGGTGGAGGTTCAGAAGCAAGAGAGTATGAAGTCGATGTGTCATTAACTAATTTAATTAAACTTTTAATTCCATTGACTCGTATCTCAATAGATCTTGAGTATCCTAGTCAG
>JBMFLZ010000017.1:26266-26535 GCA_049970935.1 Sulfolobales archaeon
GGTGTGACAGCTACACCTAATATATACAGATACGATGGAACTAATCACATCATCGAGATAGATGTGAGAGCTCCTATAAAGAAGAATATAGATAGTATCAAGAAATATGTAGCTAATATTATTAAAGAGTATATGCCTAGTGCCGCATTCGAGATCCATGGGGAAATAGGATATTTAGATACTCCACCTAGTAGCAGAATAGTTAAGAAGGCTATTGAAGTTCTCGAGAAACTAGGTCTCGAACCTAAAGTTGTCGAGAGAGCTGGTGC
>JBMFLZ010000018.1:0-25793 GCA_049970935.1 Sulfolobales archaeon
GCCAAAACTCGTGTGACCTAACACAATTAAGACTCTTTTTCCCAGAGGCTTAATGGGATTATTTACATCGAGTTTATCAAGTATATTATCATCGAAGACGACTCTTAACTCAGATACACTTATAGAAAACCCTAGTGTTATTGGGAGTAATTAGGTTATTAAAAGATCTTAGGAGAATCACTCTATTGTCTCTTCTCTAGCTCTCTAATTGTTTCTGCGAAGATATCTAATCCTATATCTAGGTGGCGTTTTGATATTACTAGAGGCGCCATGAACCTCATCACGTTTCCGTAATGTCCACATGTGTGCATTAATAATCCTTTTTCAAATAGTCTTTTTCTTAATTCAGTGGCTAATTTCGTTCCTGGCTTCTTACTCTTTTTATCCTCAACTAATTCTATACCGATCATGAACCCTATTCCTCTGACGTCTCCCACGATGTTTGATTGATCCATTAACTCAGAGAATCTTCTTAATGCGTATTCTCCCAATGCTCTTGTTCTCTCAAGCAAGTTTCTTGTCTCAATATACTCAATTACTGCTGCCCCTGCAGCTAGTCCCAGTGGATTAGCTCTGTATGTGCCGAAGTGAAAGGTTTCTTCTAGTTTCTCGTCTAGATCGCTTCTATACGCCACGAATGATATAGGTATTCCTCCCCCGATCGCTTTTGATATACACATGATGTCTGGTGAGACATTGAAGTTCTCAATACCCCACCACCTACCTGTTCTACCAACGCCTGATTGCACTTCGTCCGCGATTAATAATACTCCATATTTATCAGCGATCTCTCTTAATCCCTTAAGGAAATTCTTTGGTGGAACAATATATCCTCCCTCCCCCTGTATAGGCTCAACAATTATACCCGCTACCTCACCAACACCGCTGTAGGGATCCTCAAGCAAGTGCTCTATATAGCTGAGAACAGCATAGCCACATTCCTCAGGATCCCTGGCTGGGAACGGGCATCTATATGGATACGGGTAAGGTACTCTGACAACATTTACTAATGGTACACCAGCGTACATCTGAAGATTTCTCTTAGCAGTAGCCATAACAGCTCCTTGGTGAACTCCGTGATAAGCTCCTTCAAAAGCTAAGATAACAGGTTTCTTAGTGACCCATCTCGCAATCTTCATAGCGGCTTCGCAGGCGTCGGCTCCTGTCACGGAGGTCATTATCTTAGCTCTTCCTCTCAAGCCTTCTGGTAGTATTGAGTGAAGCTTCTTTAAGAAAGTTATTCTGGCTTCACTAGGTATCTCACTCATCCAATGCCAATACTTATCTAATTGATTCTTAATAGCCTCGTAAACAAATGGGTTTCTGTGACCAACGTTTAAAACAGCGATCCCAGCGACCCAATCAATATACACATTTCCATCAACATCTCTTATAGTAGCTCCTCTAGCAGATTCGATCGCGAATTGAAAGATCTTGGGGTATATAACAGTGTTGGTTTCCAACTCTTTCTGAACACTTAAGAGCTCAAGAGACCTGGGACCCGGTGGTTTAATAACTATTCGAGGAGCCTCAGGGAAGCTCAGAGCCTCAAATTCTTCTTCAGACAACCAAGACCCTCAATAAAACAGCTAAATTGAAACAATATATATTCAATGATCCTTGAGAATCGAATATTTTATATGTCATGACTTTAGCTTGTTATCATAAGTGTTAAGATATGTTATCTCGTAAAGATCTTTTCTCTCCTTAGGCTCAGGTCTCTCAGCTGGGTATCCAATAGCGAGTATTGCTACAGGAACATAATTCTTTGGTAGATTAAGGATCTTTTGTATCTCCTCTATATTCCTGAGAGTTTGTATCCAAACACTCCCTAAACCAATTGCGTGAGCTGCCAACATTATATACATTGTGGTATTTGCACAATCTACTAGGTAGGAGTCTGGTGATGTCTCTTTATCGCAGGCAATAACGATCCCTACAGGCGCCTCATTTAGTGGGTAAGCCCATCTATGTATACTAGCTAATTTTGACTTGATCTCTTTATCATTAACCACTATAAATATCCAGGGCTGTCTATTACCTGCACTAGGCGCGTATCTAGCTACGTCAAGGATCTTTTTAATAACCTCAATATCCACTGGTTTATCAAGGAATTTTCGAATACTTCTTCTAGTCAATAAGAATTTTAATAAGGTCTCACTATCAGAACTTTGTGTCATGAAAAATCGCCGATTAAAATAATTTAATTATCATATTTACGTTTTTTGATTAATTAATTTAATCAATGCTCAGAAACTATTAACTCATTTTAGTTAATTTATTCACCACAAGACTTAAGTCAGTTGATTCTTTAGTTTCGTCGGTGATGGTCTCCGTGAAGAATTTATCTATTAGGTATTTATCTGCGATATATTTTATTGTATTCATATCTCTAATAGATCACTCAACAATAGCACCTATAATAGCTCAATACGCTAGGAGCCTAGGGGCTTCAACCTCTCTAGCAGGTTTGATAACAGCTTCTTACTCAATAGCAGCTTTACTCGCACTTCCTCTTGTAGGGGTTTTCTTGGATAAGTTTTCAAGAGTCAGGGTTCTACAGATCCTTTTAATAATTGATCCTATAATTACTCTTATGTACACGAGAGCATCAGATCCTTATCAACTACTAGTCATAAGATCTATTCATGGAGCAATTGACTCAGGTGTTTTCCCAAGTATTTTAGCAATATTCAGAGATTTAGTCACGAGAAGACTTGGTTTAGGACTAACAATTTATTGGATCCTTTCAGCAATACCAATAATAATAGGTAATTTAATTACTAGGCAACTTGTTCTTCTATACGGATTCTATAGTGTATTCTATTTAGTGGCAACCTTATTCATTGTGGGTCTACTTCTATCACTATACATAGGAAGAGAATATCGAGAGCTTATATCCAGAGAAGAGTTACTGGGGTATACCAAGGGTGAGATCATATCACTAGGCAACGTGCTGATTGCTTACGCATCAGCTTTCACACTATATCTAATGATAGGCTCAGTTGTTGGGAGTATGGGGACTCTTCTCACTGAGAAACTTCGCATCACCAGAGAATTAGCGTCAGCGGAAATAGCTACTTGGAGCATGATCTCATCGATAATCTCTTTACTGTTCATAGCAGTATTCACATCTTATCTAGTTAAGAACCCACGTAATCTGCTCATGACTGAACTAATTGGTTTATTAATGATCCTGTTCTCCTCAGCTCTACTGATTCTCAGCACAGATCACTTGACTAGAGTAGTTTCCTCAGTATTTTATGGAGGAGCTTTAGGAACAATATTGCCTGCTTCATCAAAAGCGGCCACTGATGTTAGATTCAGGAGAAGAGGATTATCATCAGCTATACTCTCATTATCATTTCTACTCGGCGTAATCACAGGATCCATATCCTCCTCAAGGATCCTGGAGTATTCTCTTAGAGAAAATCTAAATCTTAATTTCATGCCTCCATTTATTGCATCAATGATACTAGCAGTGTACATATTGATTTTACTATTCTTTTCAAAGAGATGACGAATTTAATACTTTATTATTTAATTGATTTATTAGATGTCGTGATTGAGACAAGATCCAGGGAAAATAGTAGGGAGTGTAGGATCAATAACACTAATATATCTAATAGTGTTGCTGATTAGGGCAGCCAATGCATTATTTATATATTCTCTCTCTATTGGATACACCATCACAGCATATCTTCAAGGAATTATACAAGGAGTATACTCATTAACTGAAGGTTTCTCAGGTTTCTTAGGAGGATTAATCTACGATAGACTAGGCCCGTCAAAGACACTCACTATAGCATCTTTACTTATTGTATTTGCTTACTCTCTATCAACCACTATATACATGACTCACATAGATCCAAGCGATCTTATCTTTCCACAGATCATAGCTGGTTTATCAGCAGCCCTTCTAGTAACATCCTCAATAGCGTTGATAGCCGAGGAAACCTATGGAGTATCTACTAGAAGAAGATTATTCGGCGTAGGAGGCTTAGAGATATCTAATTTATCGGGATATGTAGTGGGTTTCTTAATTGCTGCACTCATAGAGATCTTTGCACCATTTCTTATGAGAGGTTTCATACCCTCATTAATATTAACACTTCTAGCCCTAGCACTATCAATAAGTTTATCAACTAGAGTGAAAGAGATCCGCTTGCTCCACGAGAGACAGGCTCAACGATTATTTTTCTATGTTGAGAAGAGATCTCTTTACTTAGTTCCTATGTGGCTCGGTGTATCAATTATACTCGGAGTAGCATTTATATCAGTTAAGATTCTGAGAGATTTGTTAAGTGGTGTGGAGAGTTATAAGCACATTGGATCAGTAGAAAGCTCACATGGGTTAAGTCTCTATATGGTTCTTGCCGTAGTGCTTCTCTCAATAGGCATACTTTTTGGGAGCTACTTATCAAGTGTATTTGGTAAAACCAGATCTCTTTTAGTAGGATTATTAGCGACTCCGGTAGCAATGATCTCACTAGGCTACTACATTAATAAAACCATTAGTATGGGGATAACATTCTCGGTGACAAATATCAAGAGGATACTGATGACCCCTGAAATAAGTGTATCTCTGGCACTAATGATCATTGGTGCTTCACTGGCACTTATGTTACCTCCGTCGCTATTAGCTTTGTTAGCTGATTTCACCGACGCATCCAGGATCAGAGGTTTATCATCAGGGATCTACGTAACTTCATTAGGAGTAGGTATTTTCGTGGGGAATGTGGTAGGTGGATACATATTCACTTACTACGGCCTCATAAATCTAACAATTATTTTATCAATTATATTTACTCCTCTTGGTTTAGCAACATATTTTCTTGTCAAAAGATCTTTTGAGGGATCAAGAAGTTGATCAGTGGAGATATTTCGTTGATTCTTCCGATAAGAAATGAGAACAAGGAATCCATAAAAACAACACTTGATAGCCTAGAGAAAATATATTTCAGAAATAGATTCTCGCGACTATATATCGTGTATCCGCAAAACGATTATTTCTCAAAAGAAAACCTAAAAGAGATCCTACGCGAAACAAAATACAGCTATTCTATAGAGATCATCGAGAGCCCTAATAGAAATAGTTTAAAAGCATTAGATCTTAACTATGTATTACATAATTACGCCAAGGAAGATGTGATTGGTATATTTGATGCCGATGATCTTATAGATACAGAGATCCTGGAGAAAGTTCAAGAGGCTTTTAAGAGAGGCTACGTGGCTGTTAGTCCAAGAGTCTATAGATACAGACGATCTCTACTAGGTAGATTAATATATGCGGAGACTGTTATATGGTATGATATATGGATTAATTTACTACAGAAACTTAGTTTACATACACCTCTTAGTGGAGAAGGTTTATTTGTGAAAACAAGTGTTATTAAAAACCTCGGGGGCTTTCCTCCTGAGCTTGCTGAGGATGCCGCGTTATCAGCTATACTAGGTTTAAGAGGTTATAAATATGGCTACATAGACTCGTACGTTATTGAACTCGCGCCTAGGAGTATTAAGGCTTTGATTAAGCAACGAATAAGATGGTATAAGGGTCATCTCAAGATTTTTCTAGATCTATTGAGAACGAGATTGTTTCTAAAATCAGCCGGTAAGATCTTCACTACCTACATAATGATCTTTACTCCATCAATAGTTTATTTAGCTCCTATAGGTCTCGAGATATATAATCTGAGAAATATATTGAGAAATACAAGAGATCTGTATTCACTATTTGAGTATCTAGTTCAAGACACAATGAATCTACTGATCACACCTACTCAAATAATTAATGGATACTACAGTGATTTCGTAAGAGTCTCCATAGCCTCACTCCTATATTCCTACATAGCTCTACTAGCGATCTTAATATATCAATTATTCAGAAAACACAGAAGTCTCTTAGGTTTAAGAGAAGTTGTTTTAATAAGTATAGTCTCGATATTTACACTACCAATATACTGGTTGCTTCTCTCAATAGCTTTCATACTCTCATTAAAACCTTCAGAGAATAAATGGTACAGAACCGAGAGAAGATAATTAACTTAACATAATTAGATCTATTCAAAATATTATTTTATAGGCATCGTAGACACCACGATTATTTATGAACTGCATAATCCTATTAAACTCATCCTCATTAATACTCTTCTTAATATACATTCTCTCACCAAAAGTCTCATTAATAAAATAAATCATGTATCTATTCTTTTTTCTCCTACCACTAACATCTAAGTATATATACACACAGATCTCATTACCATATATATTATTCTCACATTTCTCATAGATTTTCTTGAGACCATGATCCCCGCTATCTTCACTACTCTTCTTATAACTCATAAAAAACACCATAATTAATTAGCGGGTAACATATCGGGAATAGGGTTATAAATACTTTATAGTCCAACTTTAGATCACGATAATAACCAATTATTGAATTTATGAATTTTATAGATAATCGAAATCATATTCCTAGGAATAAAAGAATTCGCTACTACAGGAATTCTTCTAGTAACTTATTAAGGAGTGAGTTGAATTGATCTATGTTTCTAGCTACACCAAATCTTTCTAAACCTAATAAACCTCTTAACTTACTAGACATAAATCTTCTATCACCTAAAACCACAACTGCTCTATCATTAATGCTTCTCACGGATCTACCTATTGCCTGCATAGTTCTTATGTAAGCCTCGTTATTAAAGAGTAGCTCTCTGAAGATCTCTCTACTAATTTTCTTAGAGCCTCTCTCAATAAGAATATTCATGTAGTCATCAGGTTGAGGATACGGCACCCCCGCGACAAAAACTCCTTTAATGAGTGATACTCCATCTCTAACAAATTCTATACCCTCAGAGATTTTGCCTCCAGCAACTATGTGTAGAGATGTATTAGGATTCCTCAATACATACTCACTAACTTCCTCAAAAGTTGTTTTTTGATTCTCGACAAAATCTTTCTCTAAGCTTGGTAAATATGTGAGTATATTGCTCATAAAATCATAGCTTGGGTAAACAATTATTTTTAAACCACTCAATTTCTTAAATGCCTCTATGTACTTAGAGTATAGTCTATACATCAACTCACCTCTGTAAATATATCTTGAGGATAGCTCAGTCGCTATTATAATAGCCATATTATCCTGGGGTCTCCAAGTAATGTACTCATTAGCATTAACCTGATCAACTCTGTCGAGACCAATTAATTCCTCAACAAATTCTTTTGTTGGTGGTGTACCTGACATCATAAGGATCCTCCTATATCTACTGAGTGCATCGCCTACTACACTATGATCAACTGCTGAGATCTGGATTAATATTTTATCCTCAGACTCTCTAAATACAAACATCTCGAACCTTGGATCATTTAATAAAGATAGTGCTGAGGCTATCTTAACCGTATGAACTCTCTTAGAGACTGCGTACTCGATTCCTCGACTCTCAATTAGCTCCATAAACACTTTCCTCTTTATCTCCATAGCAGATTGAATTATGATATCGATTATCTGCGGATCTAGACTAATCTCTAGTCTACTAATATATTTGAGCTGATTAGAGACTGCTTTCTTTATAGCTGTATCCTGTATCTTCTTCAGAATACTTATCACAAATTCTTTCTCACCTAAGTATCTCCTAATCTCCTCTACTGCTTTATCAATATCTCTTACGCTGAAATCCTCGGCAAAGACTCTTGAGGGTATCGTAAGCATGTGAGCCTCATCGATCACGAGAGAGTATTCAGAGGGATCCCTGGTCTCCAGAATAATGTGGAATAATTCAGGATCCATCGCATATGGGTATGTAGCCACCAAATAACTCGATTCCTCAGCTAATTTAGCTAGCGAGAAGAAGGGACAAGCACCTAATTCTCTGACTATTCTACTAATTATTTTCTCTGGATAATCTTCCTGAGAGACTATGAAAAATACTTCCTCAGACGAGATCTTTTTAGCGTTGTTATAGAACTCGCATCTCCCCATTGATCTCAGTAATTGACAACTCAACCAAAAATCCTCAGGATCCATATTCCTCTCTCTGAGAAGTGGACACATTCTATGAGCAGAATATATAAATGAGTACGAAAACCCTCTTCTCCTACTATACAGCTTCCTCAGATCTCTTAAAACAGGCTGAACCTCATTCCTTGTCCTAACACTATGTATTACTGGCGGATCTGTTAACATAGATGCTATAGCAACACTTGTTTTCCCAAAGCCCGTTGGTGCTTTAAAAATCACTGTCTTGAAATTCTCTCTAAATTTTCTGTAGATAGCTTCTATACTCTCTCGCTGACCCTCTCTAAATCTCTCGTACGGAAATAATTCCGCCATTACCACTCAACTAATTAGTCTGTGCTGAAAATATATTATAATGAACACAATAATATTAATTGAATGATGTGTTTGCCGAGTCCTGATATGTGATGATCGAACCCCTGTCTGAGTAATTAATAAACAGAGGTATCAATATGTTTTCTGGGATACATTGAGTAATATCTTAGAAGTTGCTGAGAGGATCCTTAGAAAATACCCTTTATGTGATAATTGCTTAGGTAGATTCTTCGCTAGATTAGGTAGAGGATTAACCAATGATATCAGAGGAAGATCTATTAAAACAGTTATTCTAATGAATCTATTCACGAGATACAGCGCCTCCGAGAGAAGTAAGTTACTAAGTGAATTAAGAGAATTCGCCATAAAAGGAGGAGAACCTTTTAAAACAACACTAGAGAAATTATCTGGTGAGAAAGTAGCTGAGGAAAAATGCTTTGTATGCGGATCCAGAATAAAAGATTTCTTCGAGGAGTACTCCAAGAGATCAGTAAAGATCCTTGAGAGAGAAGGTTTAAAAAAATTTCTCATAGGGGTATCAGTACCAAAAGAGATAACCGAGAGAGAAGAGGAGATAGCACGTGAATTTAAAATAGATTCTTGGGAGAGTATTAAGAATGAATTGAAGAGAGAGATCGGTAAAAGAGTAAGAGATCAGGGGTACACACCAGATTTCGAGGATCCTGATATAGTAATTAATATTGATATAAGCACAGGAGCAATATTAACCAGTTACCCATCGGCGCTTTATTTACTGAGAGTAGCTAAGTTAGAGAAAGGATATAGATTAAGAAGATCTAGAGGCTCACTAGAGGATATACTTAATAGTAGATTAAGTATATATGAGCCCTCTTACACAAGACTTCATTTACTAGCTAGAGACAGCAGGAATTACGTAATTTATGAGCCAGGTATATATGCTATTCTAGAGATTCATTCACCTAGAAAAGGAAAACCTTCGGTTGATGAGCTTAGGAACCTGTTAAAGGATCTGTACCCATACAAAGTGAATGTAATATCTAGAGTCTTTAAGAGAGATATCTACGAGTTGTCAATGAAATTAACCAAGGTAATCTACGAGATCAAAGCCGCCTCTAAGGGTCCTATTGACATAAATAAATTAGAGAAAATATTTTCAGAAAATAAAAACACGTTTTACATAACACAAATGACGCCTACGAGACTACTAGAGAGAGTTGGTGAGAGAATTAGAAGAGGTCAAGTAGTTATTAGAGATTATCGCGTGGAGAATAATTTGCTGAGAGTAATTATTCAAATCGACAAGTACTTGTTCCCAGAGGAATTCATAACTGGGGATAATGGAAGAACAGATCCTAGTTTATCAAGTGTGTTGGAGGTAGATCTTGAAGTTAAGGATGTGTCGATAATCGATATGACTTAAGTATAGATACTCAAACTCTTATCTATTGATATATGTTTCTTCTCTTGAAGATTATGGCTAGCACAATTGATTGTATAATTAAATTAGCAATTGAGAAATTTAGATACGAAGGATCCTTATCAATAATATTCATGAAGTACTCGATGATATACGCTGAGGAGGCTGTGGGTGGTGTAAGCGCTATGTACCTAAGACCCTCTGGAACTAGTGTCACCGGGTAGTAAACTGGTGGAAAAACTGACAATCCTAGCCCAAGCACCGTGGCTAAAGGCCACACATGTTTTTCTGTTTTAAGAAATGTTGATAGCATAAAAACAAATAATGATATACTGATCCATAAAACAATCGTGAGAACAGAGATCAAGCCAATAATGAATATGTCTCGGATTATATCAAGTATGAATCCTAATACTATGAATAGAGCTAGTGATGGTAGAGCCCATATATATGCTGAAAGCGCAAGACCCAATACATATGTCCACGGTGATTTCGGTGTAGCTATGAACATGTCTTGAAGCTTCAAATTGAATCTGTACCAAACAATATCTGCTATTAATCCATATCCTGATGCTGCCATAGACATTATTAACCCCCCAATAAATGCGTATACAACAGCATTTTCTCTACCGATTACATAGAGCAGGAATATGTATGATACAGGTCCTAGGCTAAATGCTATAAACCACATAGGATTATTCTTCAGAGGAATAAATCCATTGAATAAGCCTAGGACCACAACAGATCTTAATTCACTAAACACTTTCTTCATATTCTTCTCCCTCGCCACCCAGGATCAATAGATCTCCTATTGATACAGGTCTGAACCTGCTTCTTACCCCCTCCTGAATTAATTTTAACGAGAGTCTCTCTAGATCCACATACTCCTTGAAGTATGCTACAGCAATATTCCTTAGGTAAACCACTTTATCAGAGTATCTCTCAATTAACCTTCTTAACTCCTCACCTGATCCGTCTCCCAGGTATATATCGATTGCCCCAGAGAAACCTATCATAGATCTGATTTCACTCGTTCTCCCCTGAGCAAATACTTTGCCTCTAGACAAAGCAATTACATAGTCACTAACCGCCTCAATCTCGTCTGGATTGTGGCTAGAGACAAGTATTAATCTACCTCTTCTCCTCAATGAATCTAGTGAAGCCCAAAAACTTCTTCTAGCAACAGGATCGAGACCAGAGGTTGGTTCATCGAGAAAAACTATCTCTGCCTCAGAGGCTAATACAGCTGATGCAACAACTCTCTGTTGCATTCCATAGGATAATTCTGAGGATCTCTTATCTTTTACTTGATAAAGATCCATTTTCTTAAGGATCTCGATGGTTCTCTCCTTAGCCTCTCCAAAACTAAAGCCTCTATAAAGCAAGTAGCTCAATACAAATTGATAGGGCGTAGAGAAACTTGGTGGAACTGCAGCTTGAGGCATAAAAGCAATTAATTCTCTGATCCTCTCAGGATGCTTGGTTACATCAATATTTCTCACATAAGCTTTTCCCGAGGTTGGTCTCAGAACTCCTGCTAAGATCCTGAGAAGAGTAGTTTTACCAGCACCATTAGCACCTATTAAAGCTACTATACCCTCACTAGGTGTCTCTATAGAGACTTTATCCAGAGCCTTAACCCCTCCCCCATAGATCTTTGTTAATTCTACTGTAACAATCAATTTTAATCACCATCGCAATATAATGTCTCTGCTAATAGCTCAGTAATTTATTGATACTAGATATAGTGTTAGCCTAGAATAACTTTTCTTAGAAAGAAAATAAGCTTTGTAAACCACTTAAGATATTTTTAAATTGGGCATCTAGTGAATCTAATACTATCATCATAGGCTGAGTCTAGTTTAACTCTACCTATTACAACACCTCCTATCTCACCGGTGTATTTTGTCAAGATCTTGATTATTTTCTCGGAGGGTCTGATCTCGTCGAGTATTCCTGGAGCCACTTCTCTCAAGTTCTTGTCGAGGATAGAGACTATTAATCCTCTCTCACTTCCTCCTTGAATAACATTTATCTCGTACCCCTGGAACTTGAAGAATTGTTTGTCTTGCGGGATCTTCTCTTGTCTCACGTATAGATATATGCTGTTCTCTATTACACTACCATAATCAATTTTCGCCCCAAGTATCTTCTCGAGCTCCAATATCATCTCTGGTCTCAGTGGTTCTCCTGAGAAGAGACATGATCCTATTAGCAATATCTTGCTCAGATCTTCTTGTCTAAGTGAGGCTCCATCAAAGAATTTTTTATATGCGTAGGCTCTGAGAGTCTTTCTATCCTCTCTGGATCTTACTCTCACGTTTTGTGGCGGTGATAATCTAATGATCTTCATATTTTCTAGAGAGATGTTGGAGGGGATTATTAATTGATCTCTCTGAAGAACAATTAGATGCGTAGCCCTAACATACCTCGCTAAATCAAGCTTCATTTCAATAGCTGATGGATGATTAATCCATCCATCAGTATTTATAACAATAACCTCAGCACCTGAGGAAAAGGCTTTATCAACAAGATCTATTACAGCACCAATTATTCTAGAAGAGTATTGGGAAGGGGTTAGTGAACCGATGATCCTTATCTCGTCCGGGAAAAGTTCTCTTAGCCAAATAACAGGTTCCTTGGGACAAGCTAATGAGATAAAACTTGGTAAAGCAATATCTTGTTGACCAATATCAGCATCAACAACACATGTTTTCAGACCCTTCGCAAGAGCTTTATTAACAGCTAATGCTGCGAAAGTAGTTTTGCCAGACTCTGTGGGGCCGATAACAATTATTCTTGAGCCCCGCTCAATTATTTTATCAACTACCTCAAACCACTCTAATGTGGTCTCATCAGACTCCTTAGGATACTCAACGTAGCCACCTTCGCCTAAGGATATCTCCACCGAGGACTCCTCTAGGGAGTATATGGGGTAGCTTCTATACAGTGAGATAGTGGTACTATCGCCTTGACTCAGTATCTTACCTAAGATAGAGATCTTGCCTGATAAGATCTTGAGTGAGGCTGGCCCAGCTACTCTTACTATACTATTCTTAGATAAATACAATACGCTTCTCATTAACTCTCAAATAATTTTTTAGAACCAGAGAATAAAAGACGAAAACAGCTATCAATAGGTATTCAGCATCTCATTTTTCAACGATGTTAAACGAGGTATTTGTTTCTCAAATATAAACTTTAATAATATGAAGGAGATTACATACTCTGATAAACCTATTAAGATCCGTGTTAACTCTATGAAGAGAATCTTACCAAATTATTGAGGACCTTAAAAAAGAAGTTGATTTCGTACTTTAACTCTCTAAAATAACTATTCCTCTAGGATCTTTTAATTTCACAGCAAACGAGGACCATATTCTAAATACTTGATAACCATTCTCAGGACCTATGTAATCTACTTCTCCGTCTCCTCCAAAAACCACTTCTATCACATCTTTTGAATTATGAAGAATTACTACCTTGTCATCTGGTATCACTGGGGTAGTAATTATCTCTTCTACTAATGCTTTTACTCTCTCGAGATCTATTACACCCGTTCTCTCACTTGTCGCCACCAGTTTAGCATATCTCGACGGGCTCATAATAACTAGCGTGGGTTTTCTCACACCTTCTTTGAATAATTCTGCTAGTGCTTGAGCAATATCTCTCACAGACTCACCTGGTGTATCCCACGAACTAAGTTTAGTTCTCTTAGCTTCTCTGCAGCCTAGTATGCTCTCAAGGATCTTCTTATCCTCAGAGTTAGCTAATTGAAGTGCTTTATCGAGAATCTCTGGTGCATCAAAGATCTTTGTTGCATTATAGTAATCAATTGTCTTCTGAGAGATCATTAATCTATACGAGACTTCACTCAGTGGTATAATAGATCTCTCCGAACCACCCTCTCTAATTCTCTGGTGAGGCACCGCCTCAATACCTCTCCCCGCTACATATTTGGGTAATTTATTAGTTAGTATCCTAGATCTCGTGAGTGCTTCTTTAAATTCTCTCTTGATGAGATCCTCTATATCATCAGAGGAATTATTATTGTCATTACTCTTCTCACTGCTTTTTTCGCTAATCACAGGATTCCCTAGCAGAGTTTTTATTTCTTTGGCACCTTTCTCTAGCTCCTTCACTTGTTCAGGATCGAGTCTTTTGAGTATCTCAAGAAATTCTCCAACATGAGTCTTCTCTTCACGAGCAATATCCTCAAGAACTTTTCTAACACTCTCATCTTCAATGGATCTTGATAACTGAAGATATAGATTAATAGCATCTAACTCAGCTATAATTGCTAGTCTCAGAGCATCTCTTATTTCATCCGGAGATAATTTCTTGCTAGGGATCTCTAAGGGATTTTTAGATAACATAGAAATCATCACTATTTAATTACTTAGGAGAATTTAAGAGAATTAATAAAATGATTTGTTTCGCCCCAAGATCATGCTTCATATGTTCCATATGGGACAAGGATATAAATTGCTTTTTCCTAATAAATCATTATGGTGTGGAGAGAGTGCTGATTAGTCTCTGGTGGAATCCTTTGGTATGGATCTTAGCGATGTTAGGTTATATAGCGATGTTTATATTAGCATCTACTGTAGCTCCTAGGGTAGCTAATAAATTATCAGGTAAATTCTCGCTACATGCTTCAATGATTATACTATTCCTAACAATACTGTTCGTATTCGTCTCATCCCTCCTGGGCATAGCCTACGGAGTGCTTATAGCAACAGGTGCACCAACCACCACAGCTAATGTGATGGCTTTCCTGAGCTCACTCGTTGTTCCAATGATTATTTTTGTATTGATAATGAACCTTATAGTATACCTCGTGTCTCCATATATAATTAATTTGACTTATGGAGCCTCGAGAGATGATAGACTACAAGAGATAGTTAATAGAGTAGCATCGAGATTAGGATTAAGTAAACCACCGAAGGCAGTTGTTGTGAGAGGTCCCCCCAACGCCTTTGCTTATGGAAATATCTTAGCAGGTAGATACGTTGCAGTCTCAGATGAGATGCTTAGATTAACTAATGAGGAGGAGCTCGAGGCTGTAGTGGGTCATGAGATAGGTCATCATCTACACAGAGACAATATGATCATGCTTTTCTTAGGAATACTTCCATCAGTAATATACTACTTGGGTATAACACTAATTAACTCTGGTCTCTATAGCACAGGCTACAGCAGTAATAGGAGAAACAATTCAGGAGGAATAATATTAGTTGCTATTGGTGTAGTAGCTGTCATGATATCATTTCTGTTGCAAATACTGATACTGGCATTCAGCAGATTAAGAGAATACTTTGCTGATTACGAGGGGGCTAGAGCGGCTGGTAGAAAAGCTATGCAACGTTCACTAGCTAAGTTGCATCTTTATTACAGAAGTAGTGATAGAGCCAAAGAGATTATTGCTAGAAGCAATCTAAAGACACTATTCATATACGCATTAACAGAGGCTCTAGCGAATCCATTCTATAGCGTATCTGATGAGACTATTGAGAGAATAAAGAGATCAGGTTATTCAGCACTAGAAGAGATCTTCGCCACACACCCACCGATCCCGAAGAGGCTTAAAGCCCTAGATCAATACATAGAGCTACCTGAGTGATCCTTCTAATCAATTATTTTTGAGTTTAGTAGTTCTCAACATTATTTTTCTCAATATAATATTTCTTCCATACCTCCACTAATTCATGTGGACACGCAATAGCTCTACCATTGATCTCGGCACAGACCACTGTCAAGGTTCCTTTCGCAGATAATTTATTAGTAGATAAATTATGTATTTCGAAGCTGTATCTCACGCTTTTCTCCTTGATCTCTGAGATCCACATGACGACTTCAACAAGATCATTGTGTCTCAGAGGACTTAGATACTGGATGAAGAATTCCACACGCGGCAACCATATCTTTCTCTCGTTAAAAACACGATAATTTAAATTACCTGATCTAAGAAGCTCCTCCTCTGTTCTCTCCACGTATCTAGGGTAGTTGCTGAAGTGAACTACACCGGCTGCGTCAGTATCAACGAAAGGCACATAGAATCTGTAGCGGAATTTCTCTCCCATTAAGCCCCTTTAATAACTTGGCTCAAGTATCTATATATGGGTTATTTATTTTGAGAGCTATTGTGATGATTGATGTTGGAGACGTAGATAAACTTGTTGAGAGAGAAGTTGATGTTCCAAAGATCTCTGATGAAGAGATCTTAGTTAAGGTAGCTGGTTGCGGTGTTTGCTACCGAGATACATTAGCTAGGAAAGGTTTTATGCGTGTTAAGCCACCGGTTATTCCTGGTCACGAGATCTCTGGAAAAATCATTGATAAAGGATCTAAGGTGCCCGAGGATTATTCCGTGGGGGATTACGTGGCTACACTGATATATATCTATGATCCCCGCGACCCGAAGTGTGCTGAGGGCTACGAGAACATATGTAGATCGAGGATATCCATAGGTGAAGAAGTAGATGGGTGCTACGCTGAGTATGTTAAGATCCCTTACTGGATCGCTGTTAAGATACCTAGTGTAGGAGAAGCTAAACCAGAGGCTTATAGTTTTGCAGCATGCGTGGTCGGGACGTTGGTAAGAGCGCTAAAAACTATTGGGGGCGTGAAAAAAGGAGATAGGGTCCTGATTACTGGGGCGAGTGGTGGTGTAGGGATCCATGGTGTTCAGGTTGCTAAAGCATATGGTCTGGAGACTATAGCTGTCACCAGAAGTGAGGAGAAAGCAAGATTTATAAAAAGTGCTGGTGCGGATCATGTTATTGTTTACAGAGACAAGTTCTCAGATGAGGTTAGAAAATTAACTGATGGTGAGGGTGTTGATTTTGTTCTTGAGACAGTTGGTGGCCCAACTATAAGAGAGTCTATAAGATCTCTTAAGTGGGGAGGGAAAATACTCTTGATCGGGAATGTGGATCCCAATCCCCAGAGTATTCAATTAGGTCTATTGATACTTAGGGAGAATCATATATTGAGTGTAATGAATTCATGCAGGAATGAACTTAGAGAAGCAATAGATCTTATTAGTAGAGGCTTGGTGAAACCTATTTACCGAACGATACCACTTGATCAAGAGAGTGTTAGAGAGGCTCATAGAATACTGGAGAAAGGCGGTTCTGTAGGTAGAATAGTTATCACACCCTAAAAAAGAATCTCTTAGGTGTTTTTTTGAGAGATCTTCTCCGCACAGAGAATCTATATGCTGGTGTTGAGAACAAAGTAATTATTGAGGCAGTTAATATCAGAGTGGGGTATGGAGAGACAGTAGCTGTCTTAGGCCCGAATGGTTCTGGTAAATCAACACTTCTAAGAGCCTTAGCCGGCTACCCAAAAATAAGGGTTTTTAAAGGATCAATATACTTCGAAGACGAAGAAATAACCAGCAAAGATCCTCTCGAGAGAAATATGTTAGGGATAGTATTGATGCATCAGAACCCGCCGAGACTTAGAGGAGTGAGGATTAGAGTATTACTAGATAAGATACTCTCTCGAGAGCTAAAATCAATTTCCGAGAGAGAAAAAGAGATTAATAGAGTTGCTGAGAGCCTAGAGATAAAACATTTACTAGACAGAGAATTTGGGCATGGTCTAAGTGGGGGAGAGATGAAGAGAGTTGAACTCGCAACAGTGATTCTTCAGAGACCCAGGCTCGCATTAATTGATGAACCTGACTCAGGTGTTGATGTTGATAGTCTCTTCATAATTGCATCCGCTATTAACACATTACTCAGAGAGAACAGTGGATTAATACTGGTTACTCACACAGGGGGCATCGCTAGATACGTTAATATTTCAAGAGCTTATGTAATGATTAGTGGAAGAGTGATTACAGAAGGACCTGGTAGAGAGGTTTTTGATAAACTCTTTACTGAGGGTTTCAAGGGGTTCATGAGGTGATTCTTCGTGGGTAAAAAAGAGATTATTGAGAGCATATTGGAGAGAGCTAAGCAAGCACTTAATAAACCAGCTACTTATGGCGAGGATATAGATGTTGAGGCTCTTTTGAGAGAGAAGCCTGCGGAAATATCTATTGATACTAGGAAAATCTCTGAGCTAGGTCTTGACTTAAGTGAGAAGAGTAGTTCTGCACTATATCTCCAGATTGATTCTTTGATCAAGAGCTATAAGAAAATTACCCCAGAGGTTGAGATAATGAGTATTGAGGAAGCTGTAGACAATAAATGGGATGAGATAAAAGACTACTTCTGGAGACTCATTGACCCTGCCACAGATAAGTATGTTGCGTACACAGCTCTAAGAGGTATAGGAGGTTTCTACGTCAGGATCAAGAGAAATAGTAGGGTTCAGATGCCTATACAAGCATGTATGATGAGTAGAGGAGGTGCTCAACTTCTCCACAACATAATTGTTCTCGAGGAGAATTCTGAGGCAGTAATACTCTCAGGTTGTTTAGCCGCTATTGAGAAACTTAATTTACATGTTGGTGTATCAGAGATCTATATGGAGCCCGGATCTAAATTAACTTCAGTAATGATTCATTCGTGGACAAATGTCTCTCATGTTAGACCTCGTACAAAGATCCTTATGAAAGATAATACTACACTAATAGACTACTATATCAATATGAGTGATACAAAGACTCTGCAGAGCTACCCAATAATTATATCTGAAGGATCTAATAATAGAATAATGAGTGCATCAATTATTCTTGGTTCAGGAGACTCCTACTATGATTTAGGAGCAGGAGTAGTTTTGTATGGTGATGACTCAAGTGCACAATTAATTAGTAGAATAGTTGCTAGAGATAACTCAAAAGTAGTTAATAGATTATCGATCGAATCCAGAGGAAGAGGAAATAAAGCATATATTGAGTGCAACGGTTTATTACTCTCAAAAAACTCTTCTATAACCACGATACCCGAGCTAGATGCTAAGAACCCTGAATCAGATCTTTATCACGAAGCCTCTATAGGGAGAATAAGAGATGACGAGATAGATTACTTAATCAGTAAAGGACTTAGCTACAGAGAAGCTATAGCATTACTTATCAGAGGATTCGTTGAGACAGATATAGAGATACCTAATAAAATACTTGATAAATACATCAAGAATGTACTAGATATGTTCGCGAGTAAAAGTTCAGCTTAACACATTATCTTTTAGCTCACTTCTCCTTCTCTCTCGAGAATAAATAAAGAATTGATAATGAGATCATTAAAGCAATAACCGAGTATTTTAAAGCCTCATTATATCTATGTGCAAGTAATATTAGCAGTGGTGGACTGATCATATTAGCAAGATCAAACATAACAGTATATATACTCGAGCCAATTCCTCTAATCTCTCTACTTAATGAGGTTAGAGCTAGAGATTGTAGTGATGGTATAGTGAAGCCCATACCAGCTCCTGAGAGTGGTGCCGCCAGGTATATTAATCTTAGATCTGAGGGATCTAGGGATACAAGTAGCATTGCGAGAGATGATAGTGAGAGACCTAAGAAAGCATACTTGATCAAGATTTCTTCTCTTATTATCTCCCTATACAAAAATCTAACCCCCAAATTTGAGATCGAGGATAACGTGAAGAAAAATGCTGTGTATCGTGGGTCTAGACCATATATCTTGTGGTGAGCAGGCATAAAGATTACTAGTGCTGCATATGATGATGAGAAGAGATAATTAACAAGTAATAAGTATATGAACCTTCTCTTGAAAACCTCTCTCAATCCCCCTTCTCTTCTCCTAGAAATTGATTTGCTTACCTTGGATCTATTATTATTAGCTTCGCTATAGATTTTATAAGACGCATATACAGGGATCAAGCTTATGAGTAAACTACCTATGAAAAGTGTTCTCCAAGAACCAAATGATATTAAGAAGCCACCGATCAATGGACCCACAGTGGCTGCTAAACTAATTAATAGACTTCTATTAGCTATTCTCTTAGCAACTATATTCTCAGGTCCAGTTGAGGCTATGTATAGAGATGTTGGTATGAAGAGAGCAATACTTACGCCTTGAAAAGCTCTTCCTAGATACAGCATATAGAGATCTTTTGCTAATAAGTATGTGAGTATTGATAAAGTCATCATCAAGCTACCCAGAAAAATAACTATGTAACTATAACCCCGATCATTTAATATACCCGAGACAGGTCTTAGACCAACAGATGTAATAGCATACATTGTACCTACTAGAGAAACCAGAAACTCTGTGGCACCCAAATCAATAGCTACTTGCGAGAGATAAGGAGCTAGACACTGCATAGATAAGAAGAAAAATAATGTAGCAATATTAGTATAGAGATCTATGACATTATCAAGCTCTCTCCTATTTACTCCACCAAGATCCGAAGATCCTTTGTATCTATCATTAGAAATCAATTTAGCCAATAAATATGAAAAAAGATTTTCTTAAAAGATTTTAGTTTTACAGCAAAGCTCCGACAATAGCTATTATTAAGAGGATCCAGCCTATTAGCAGTAGGATACCAATGATCTTCTTGATAGCAGAGACAAATACTAGTAGCAGATAAATAGCTGTTAGACTAATGAGAATAGTTAATGCTGAAGAGAATTTATCAGCTAGATCAGGTCTGTCTTTAAACACAGTTGATAGAAATAGATTTCTTAAGAACTCAACAAACCAATTATATACTGCTAAGATCCCTTGAACAATCATATTAACAATATCACTAGCCACCTAATTCACCAAATAAGTTTATTTCTCGTGGCTAATTAGCTATACCTCACATGATCAATTATAATTAAGTAAGTATTTTATTAACTAAATTAATCACATCGTGAAACACATTCTCAAAACTTCTTTCAGCATCTACTCTAATTAACTCACCATTCTCAATGAGTCTTTGATAGATCTCTTTGACTCTTAATAAAAAATCTCTCTGCTCATATTCAGGCCACACACTCCTTCTCCCACTGATCCTCCTCAGGGCAGTCTCTATAGAGACGTCTAGGTAAATAGCGAGATCCGGTTTTCTAAAGTATTTATTGAGATTAATTATCCAATTAATATCGAGACCCATTGCGCCTTGATAGGCTACTGTGCTGTGGTAGTATCTATCAGAGACAACTATGTATCCCCGAGAAATATAAGGCTCGATCTCGTATTTCACGTGATAAGCTCTATCGAGTGTCATTACTAGCGCATCTATTAATGGATCTCTCTCAATCACGTCTTTTATCTTCTTAAAGAATTCTATAAATGGACTATCAGAGGGCTCATAAGTATAGTATGCTTTATATCCTCTCTCTAATAAGTAATCCACTAATTTTTTTGCAATAGTTGTTTTCCCTGATCCATCGATCCCTTCCACAACAATGAGTCTAGACATAGATCTTCACAACAGCATTTTTCTCATCAGCTATAATCTCAGCTAATGCATCATTAGGTATTTTACTAAGCAGTTTACTTAATCCAGCTACTTCTACGGTCACGATATTACATAATACAGCACTTATAATTACTAGCTGATCTGCTTTTTCAACAATCATTCCTGAAGGCCCTAAACCATTTTTACATAACCCATATAATACATATGGACCAACCGTAGATCCCTTAGATCCTTTGAACACAAGGATTTTCCCAGAGATCTTAGATCCTCTGTAGCCCTCTTTCAATAACTCACCTGTTCGACGATCAATCTCGCCTAGGAATGAGATATAGTCATTCACAACAAGTACTTTACCAGAGATTTTTCCCTCAACAATTGTTCTTCCTGTAAGCTCCAGCTCTATATTATTCACCAAAATCTTTTTCTCAAGTACCTTTATTAGCTATGGTTCTCATAGGATACTAAGAGAGGAGTTTGAAATGGATCTTGTAGATATCTCATTAATAACTCTATTAGTAATGATCCTTGTTCTACCCACGGTATCAAGAAGAATTGAGCGTAATATAGAGCTATTCTTCTTAGTAATGGCCTCGATAGCTGCTACCGTGACCTCAACTTGGTCTCTAGAGATTATTGAAGAAGCTTTTCTAGCTCCAGTCTCTATAAAAGGTCTTCCCATAGGTATTTTCCAAGTGGTTGTTGTAGCGAGTATCTTATTTGGTGTATATAGTGATAAAATAGATTTATTCATGGAGAGATTGAGTACAAGGATCCCTACATCAGTGATCGTAGCACTCCTAGTGTTTCTCCTAGGGATCGGGTCAAGCCTGATCTCTGTGATAGTTAGCTCAGTAATAATGTCTGAGATAGCTTTTCACCTGAGATTAAAGAGAGAGATCCTCAGACACATCCTAATTGTATCCGCCTATTCAATGGGTATAGGAGCCGCGTTAACACCTGTGGGAGAGCCTCTCTCAACAATAGCAATATACAAGTTATCTGGTCCACCATACTACGCTGATTTCTTCTTCTTATTTAGACTACTAGGGATCTACATAATACCTCTCATAGCAATATACTCAATATACGCAGGATTATACGTGTCTCGCAAAAAAAGTAGAGAAATAGCTGAGGCTTTGATGATTAAGGAGATCTCTGAGAAGAATTTTAGAGAGATCCTTAAGATATCGCTTGAGAGAGGTCTACGAATATATGCTTTCATATTTGCTTTAACAATACTAGGCGCCTCATACAATATATTGGTTGATAGATACATTAAGTACTTCAGTCCAGAACTAATGTATTTATTTGGCTCAATATCAGCTATCGTTGATAACGCCACATTGACTGCCGCTATTATCTCTAGTGAATTAAGTATTCTACAGATCAAGAGCTTCCTGATCTCTCTGCTGATCGCGGGAGGATTCTTGATACCGGGTAATGTGCCTAATATTGTTATGAGCAATATTCATAAGATAAGATATATTGAGTGGGCTAGAGAAGCAATTCCTCTAGGAATACCCTCTTTCATAGCAATGTACGTCATATTCTTTGTACTCGGCCTATGAATATACTTTGCTTAAAAGTTGTGAAGAAGAATAAATTTATTAGGTGTCTATACGAGTTTCAGATTAAAGCTACCTAGTAGAGCTACAACACGTGAATACGATGTTATTGTTGTTGGCTTGGGACCAGCTGGTTTAACAGCTGCTTTGTACTCCGCCAGATACAGTCTTAAGACACTAGCTATTGGAGAGACCCTGGGCGGACAATTATCGTTGGCTGGTTTAGTTGATGATTACCCAGGCTTCATAGAGATACAAGCATCAGATCTCGTAGCTAAATTCAAGGCTCACGCTGAGAAACATGGTGTGGAGATCGTTATTGACCGCGTCGAGAACATTAGAAAATTAGAGGATCAGCAAATGTTTGAGGTGATCACGAGAAGAGGGCATAGTTACTTATCGAGAGCAGTTATACTTGCTATGGGTCTCAAGAGAAAGAAGTTGGGCGCCATTGGAGAAGACGAGTTTGCGGGGAGAGGTGTTAGCTACTGCACTGTCTGTGATGTTCCATTCTTCAAGAACAAGAGAATAATTATTGTTGGAGGAGGGAATAGCGGGGTAACGGGAGCTCTACATGCCGCGGCATATGTCTCCAAAATTTATTTGGTCACTAGAGGAGATAGATTTAGAGCATTCCCAATATACGTTGAGAGACTCATGTCCCTGAAGAATGAGAGACCAGACTTCATCGAGATAATATTCAACAGCACGGTGACAGAGATCGGTGGGAGAGAAACAGTTGAGTACGCGGTGGTCACTAATCTCAAGACAGGTGAGAAAAGAAAAATAGAGGTAGATGGAGTATTCGTTGAGATCGGTAATGAACCCCCTACGGATTTCTTCAAGAAAATCGGTTTAGAAGTTGATGAGAGAGGATTAATAGCTGTTAAACCCGGTGGATACACGAATATAGAGGGTATCTTCGCCGCGGGAGATTGCGCTGGTGGTAGCAACAAATATTATTTCCAGCAAATAATTACTTCAGCCGCTGAAGGAGCGATGGCGGCGGACGCCGCTTTTAAGTGGATTACTCAAAAAGGCTTTAGAATAATTGGTCACCAAAAATAATCCTCAGATCCTTTTTTAATATAGATGCGTATATAAAATGATTCTCGCATATCACATTAATCCCGTTAAGTTTTTTAATAAGTGATGTGATCCCGAGGAGATATATTTAAAAACTTTGTTGAAGATTATAGCTTCTGGGACTTCATTGCCTAAGATACCAATTAAATTAGTTAGTTGGGAAGAGATTGTTTCTTGGTCTAGAGGATTAGCTAAGAAGATACTTGAGAGTGGGTGGATACCTGATGTAATTATAGCTGTTGCTAGAGGGGGCTACGTGCCTGCTAGGCTACTATGTGACTTTTTAGGCGTAGAGAATCTCTTGTCTATTCAGAGTCAGCACTGGACTGAGGCTGCTAAAGTCGCTGAGAAAGCAATTATAAAATTCCCATACTCTGTTGATTTATCTGGTCTCAAGGCATTGTTAGTAGATGATATTGTTGATACTGGGGACACGTTGCTACTGGCTAAACAATTTATTCAGGAAAATTGGAGACCTAAGGATCTCAGGATCGCTGCATTGCAGTGGATTAGTCCTGTGGCGAAATTTAAACCAGATTACTACTATATCGAGGTTAAGGAGTGGATCTGGTTCCAGTACCCATGGACTCGTGTTGAGGATATCTCCCAGTTTATTAAGAGATTATTCTCGGAGGAGAATATTAGAGAACCTGTATCTCTCGATGTGATTAAAAAGAAATTTGTCGATGCCTACGGTATTGAGCCTGAGGAATTCTACTTCCACGAGGCAATAGATCTATTGATTAGAAAAAAGATCTTTGCGAAAACAAATGATAATAAATATGTTTTTATTAGCTGAGGCAAGTCACTAATATACTTCTGATTAATCTTTATTACATGGATAGAGTGGATGCCTGAGGTTAAACTATTAATACCGGAGGATCTTTATAAAGATCTTGTTGAGAAAGCGAGGAATGAGGGTTATAAAAATATTGATGACTACATTCTCCATATATTATCCGAGTACACCAAGCTACCCACTAGAGAGAGTATTCATAAAGAGATTTCAAAGATTGAGAGAAATATAATGGATATATTGAATAAATACACTTCTAAGATAGATGATTTGAGTAGAAGAGTTGCTTCACTTCACGAGAGAATAGAAGATCTCGAGGAAAAATACAATGATCTGAGCAATAAGTATAGTGAGGTAATGAACTTAATTAAAGAGAGAGTTGAGAGAGCTCCTATGAGAAGACCTGAGAAGATAGAGCATGTTGAGGCTCCTAAGCAAGAGATCAGGGAGAAAGAGACGCCTCCCAGGAAAACAGCTATTGAGGTTCTTAAGGAGCAGAAGATTATCTATGAATCAAGTATTGTCTCAAGGATCAGAGATAGAGATAGTTTCTTTAGGAGATTAGAGAGTGATGGTGCCAAGATCCTTAAGTTATCTGATGAGAGAATTGCTGTGGATCCTGATTTCTGGAGAGATTTTATTAAGAAACTAGAGAATATTAAGGAGGATAGTGAAGAAGCTGTTAAAAAGAATTTATCTAAAGAGGAGTATAGATTATTCGAGAAATTAAAGAAAGAAGGTATGATTGCGTATAGTTTCATTGATAAAAAATGGATTCTTATAGAGGAGTAGTGGCTTAATGCGAGAAAAAATCTCTCAGATCGGTGAAGTAAGAGAAGTAGTATACGACAAAGATCATATTCAACTCCTAAATGAGTTAAGAAAACAAGCACTTGATATTCTAAGAAGACTTCAAAGCCATGGATTAAATGGTTTTGTTCATGGCTCAATTGCTAGAGGAGATGTTCATAAGAGCAGTGATATAGATATTGTTATTCTAGACAATTACTCTCTTCACTCAGTAATTAATGCAGTTGAGATATTAGGTGGGTATAGTCATGCCAGCATAGTTATGGCAACACCTATTCACACACCAAAGATCTATTTCTATCTAGATCCTCTCGAGAGGAAAGTTATTTCAGCCCCCCTAGGCAAATTAAGCACCGTAGAATTAGAGTTCTATAGATTCGGTGGATTACTTGACCTGATAGGTTTATTAAATAATGAGAGGGTCGCCGGCGTAGATAAGAGATTAATGCTTATACAACCAACTCCGAGGGG